>PTKX01000016.1 GCA_002938195.1 Alphaproteobacteria bacterium MarineAlpha5_Bin7
ATTGGAGGCTCGGAGCGGAATCGAACCGCTGTGCAAGGCTTTGCAGGCCCCTACATAACCACTCTGCCACCGAGCCGATATTGGTTTAGCGATAATATATAGACATTTAATCAAATAATGACAGAAATATTAAGTAAATAATTAACTTTAGTTATTTTTAATATCAAAATAATACTATATTAGCTAAAAACTTTCATAATATTAAATTAACAATTATGGACATTAAAACAGATTATAAAAAAGCAAGAATTTTAATGGTAGAAAACCAATTAAGACCAAATAAAATTAATGATCCTATAATTCTCAACCTATTTCAAAATACTAAAAAAGAAGATTTTATTTTAGATGAATTAATCACATCTTCTTATGGTGATTTAGATATACTTTTAGATAATAATAGAGGTTATTTAAAAAACCTTCATATAGCTCAGTTAATACAAAATTCAAAAATTTTGAAGTCCCACAAGGTTTTACATATTGGAGGATTAACAGGATATGTTTCAGTGATGCTATCAAATTTATGTAAAGAATTAATTGTTATAGAAAATAATGAAAATTTAACTACAAATTTAAAAAAAAATATACAAGAATTAAAAATAAATAATATTAAAATTGTTGATACTGATTTTAAAGAAGGTTATGCTGAATACTCTCCTTATGATATAATATTTATTGATAACCCTGTAGATGAATTGCCCAATTCATTAAAAGATCAAGTTGTTCATAAGAATGGAATTATAGTTATGATTAAAAAAATTAGTAATGATTTATGTAAGGCAATTAAAATAATAAGAAATAATGAAGATTATACAACAGAATATTTGTTTGATGTTTTTACTAAACATGAATTAATAAAAAGTAAGGATAAATTTGTTTTTTGATGATTAGATTATTTATACTTATATTATCTATTTTTTTAACTTCAAATTCTTGGAGTTTAGATGTTGATTCTACAATAAAAAGTACAATTGAGAACAATGCGAAAGTTAAAATTGGTTTTGAAAAATTAACTGAGAATAAAGAATTAATAGAAAAAGCTTTGGGTTCTAAGCTACCTACAATAACTGGAACAATTTCTGGCACTTATGCAAAATCAGAATTGGACTCAAAAACATCCAAGACAACTCCTGAAACATTTACTGATTTATATAAAATTACTATAACGCAAAATTTGTATGATGCTGGTTTTAATGATTTAGAAATAGAAAGATCAAAAATTTTATATAACAATGAAGTAATTAATTTTCAAATTACTATTCAAGATTTAGTGTTAGATGCAATAACCGGCTATTTAACAGTCTTAAATTATGAAAAAACTTTAGAATCTACAAAAAAGAATTTTGAATTTGTTTCTAAAGCATTGGAAGAAACTAAAACGAAATATGATTTGGGATCATCTACTTTATATGAATTGCAAAATGCAGAATCTTTATTTGCAATAGCTAAAGCTAATTTATTTTCTGCAGAACAAAATTATATAATTAGTAAAAAAACATTTAAAAGAATCTCATCATTAGAAGCACTTAATTTAGAGGAGATGATAATCATAGATCAAAACATTACTTTTAATAAATCTCTTGATTTAGCTATGAATAATAATTTGAATTTAAGTATCATTAAAAACAATATCAAAAATAATGAGATTTTACTTTTAAAAGAAAAAAAGACTAAAATGCCCAGCCTTGATTTGAGTACAAGTGCAGAATATTCAGATGGAGGTAGAATAGATGATGGAACAGAAACGACCAAAGGATCTATTTCATTAACATTAACTATACCTTTATATCAACAAAGTATTGATGATTCGAATATAAGAAAATATCACTCTAAGATTTTACAAGAAGAATTAAATTACGAAGATTTAAAGGCAGATCTTCAAATACAAATTTCTAATTCATTTAAAGATTATAATATTAGTGAAGTAAGAATGAAATCTAATGTTGCTGTTATTAAAGCTAGTGAAACTGCAATTAAAAGCTTAAAAGAAGAATACTCTTTAGGCACTAAAACCATAACAGATATTATCGAAGAAGAAAGTAACTTATTACAAGCAAGAGTAAATTATTTTAATTCAAAAAAAGATTTTCTTGTAAATTATTTTAAAGTTAAATCACTGGAAGGAACGCTTTTAAACGATTTTAAAAATTATTTACCACCAATAAATTAAATATTCAAATCTACCTTAGCTTAAGATATAAGTTAATATATATCATGTCGGAAAATCAATCTATTAAAGATACTTTAAGCGTCATCAGAAAGGCTTTAGAAGATGATAAAAATAATGATAATATTGATCAAAAAGAAACTCTTATTTTAAATCATTTAGTAAAAGATGATGGAACTATAGAAGTATTAAATGATGAAGAAAAATCACATAATGAAATAAACCAACTTTTAGAAAAGAAAATTAATGAAAATTTTGATAAATGGATGGAAAATAAAATGCCAAATTATTTAGAAAAATATTTTGATAAGAAATAATATTACATGATTTTATCAAAAGAATTTGATTTTCTTAATCAAGAAAAAAAAATATATAATAAATGGGAAGACTTAGGTTCTTTTAAACCTATAAAAAATAAAACACCATATTGTATCATGATGCCACCACCTAATGTAACAGGAAGTTTACACATGGGTCATGCTTTAACATTTACAATTCAGGATATACTTATTCGTTATAATAGAATGTTGGGTAAAGAGGTGTTATGGCAAGCTGGAACTGATCATGCCGGTATAGCTACCCAAATGGTAGTTGAAAGACAATTAAAAAAAGAGGGAATAAATAAAAATGACATTGGCAGAGAAAAATTTATTTCAAAAGTATGGAATTGGAAGAATGAATCTGGAAATACTATTAATAATCAATTAAGAAGGTTAGGAGCTTCTGCAGATTGGTCCAGAGAAAGATTTACTATGGACGAAGGTTTATCAACAGCTGTCAAAAAAGCTTTTGCTGATTTATATAATAATAATTTAATATATAAGGATAAAAGATTAGTAAACTGGGACTCAAAATTATTAACTGCAATATCTGATTTAGAAGTTGAACAAAGAGAACAAGAAGGTTTTCTTTGGCATATTAAATATCCATTAAATAATGATAAATATATTATTGTAGCTACAACTAGACCTGAAACTATATTTGGAGATTCTGCAGTTGCAGTTCATCCAGGAGATAATAGATACAAAGAATTCATTGGCTTAGAATGTAGTCTGCCATTAACTAAAAGAAAAGTTAAAATAATTTCTGATGAATATGCTGATCCAGAAAAAGGTACTGGGGCAGTTAAAATTACGCCAGCACATGATTTCAATGATTTTGAAGTTGGAAAAAGAAACAAGTTAGAATTTATCAATATTTTTGATAAGTTTGCAAAACTCAATGAAAATGTTCCTATTAAATATAGAAAATTAGATAGATTTGAAGCACGTAAATTAATTTTAGAAGATTTAAAATCACTTAACCTTTTAATTAAAGAGGAAAAACAAATGATGGTAGTTCCTTACGGAGATAGATCAGGTGTTATAATTGAACCCTGGCTAACTGATCAATGGTTTTGTGATGCTAAAAAATTATCAATAGATCCGATTAATGCAGTAAAAAATGGTGATACTAAATTTGTTCCAAAACAATGGGAAAAAACATTCTTTAATTGGATGGAAAATATTGAACCATGGTGCATTTCAAGACAATTATGGTGGGGCCATCAAATCCCAGCTTGGTATTGTCCTAATAATAAATGTTTTGTTGCAACTTCTAAAGATGAAGCTCAAAAACAAGCAAAAGATCTCTATGGAAAAGATGTAAAATTAGTTCAAGATGAAGATGTATTAGACACTTGGTTTTCTTCAGCACTTTGGACTTTCTCAACTTTAGATTGGCCAAAAAATACATATGAATTAAATAAATTTTATCCTGGCAATGTACTTGTAACGGGATTTGATATTATTTTTTTCTGGGTAGCTAGAATGATGATGATGGGCTCTTATTTTATGAAAAAAACTCCATTCAATGATGTTTATATTCATCCATTAATTCGAGATGAATTTGGACAAAAAATGTCTAAGTCAAAAGGAAATATCATCGATCCGTTAGATTTATTAGATAAGTATGGAGCTGACACTCTTCGCTTTACACTAACCGCACTTCTTAATCCTGGAAGAGATGTTAAATTATCTGAGTCAAGAATTAAAGGTTATAAATCATTTACAAATAAAATCTGGAATGCTGCTAATTTTCTTAAAATGAATGAAGCTGAATTTAATATAGACTTTAATTATAAAGAAATTTTATTACCAACTAACCAGTGGATAGTAAACGAATTAATAAAAGTTTCTAATTTAATTGATAAATTTATGGAAAAATATTTATTCCATGAAATTGCCAATATACTATATCACTTTATTTGGCACATTTTTTGTGATTGGTATATTGAATTTACTAAATCTTATTTCAAAGATGCAGATAAATCAGTTGAAACTAAAAAAGTTTCTGGATGGGTATTCGGTCAAATATTATTAATTAGTCATCCTATTATACCTTTCATAACGGAAGAAATATGGAATAAACTGTTCAATGCTAAAAAACTTTTAATGCTTCAAAAATTTAGTAAATTTAATAATATTGAATCTTATAACAAATCACAAAAAAATATTGATTTTATTATTAATATTATAACTTCAGTAAGAAATATAAGATCTGAACTTAATATACCATATAAAAAAACTATAAATTTATATATAGAAAATAAAAATAATGAAAAAAATGATATTATAAATAATTTTAATAACGAAATTAAGAGATTGTTGAAAATTGATAAAATATTTTATAAATTATTAGATAAAAAAGAAAAATCTGCTTTTATAATTATTGCTGATACAACTTTATCTATACCCCTTGAAGGAATAATAGATACAACAAAGGAAATAAATAGAATTATTGAAAAAATGGACAAAGAGAAAGAAAAATTATTAAAAATTAAAAATAAACTCGAAAATAAAAAATTTTTGGAGAATGCGCCTTCTAATGTTATAGAAAGCTTTAAAAAAGATGCAATAAATTTAGAATCTTCTATTGAAAAAACAAATCAAATAATAAATACTATTAAATGAAATGAATAATAAAGGTTCAAATATTAAATCAAAATTACCTAGTAGGCATGTCAGTGTTGGTCCAAAGAGTGCTCCTCATCGTTCTTATTACTATGCGATGGGTCTGTCTGAAAATGAAATTTATCAACCTTTTATTGGAGTAGCAACAACTTGGAATGAATCAGCTCCTTGCAATATTACTCTTCAAGATCAGGCTCAAGATGTTAAAACTGGTGTTAAAAGTTCTGGTGGTACTCCAAGAGAGTTTACTACAATTACGGTTACAGATGGCATTGCGATGGGTCATGAAGCAATGAAATCCTCTCTTGTTAGTAGAGAAGTAATAGCTGATTCAGTTGAATTATCAGTGCGAGGACATTGCTATGATGGAATGGTTGGTTTAGCTGGATGCGATAAATCATTACCTGGATTAATGATGTCTATGGTCAGATTAAATATACCCTCTGTCTTTATATATGGAGGATCTATTCTTCCAGGTAAATATAAAGGTAAAGATGTTACTGTTGTAGATGTATTTGAAGCAGTTGGAAAACATGCTGCCGGAAGAATGAATGATAATGAACTAAAAGAATTAGAGAAAGTAGCATGCCCATCCGCAGGTTCTTGTGGAGGACAATTTACTGCTAATACAATGGCATGCATTTCTGAAGCTATTGGCTTAGCTTTAACAAATTCAGCAATGCCCCCCGCCGTAAATACTGAAGAACGCAAAATATATGCTGAAAAAAGTGGTAAGGCTGTAATGAATTTAATAGAAAAAAATATTAGACCTAGAGATATAGTGACTCAAGACTCTCTCGTTAATGCTGCAAGAGTTGTTGCAGCTACCGGCGGTTCAACGAATGCAGCTCTTCATTTACCTGCAATTGCAAATGAAGCAGGTATCAAATTTACTTTAAGAGATGTTACAGAAATATATAATTCAACTCCTTATATCGGGGACATGGCTCCAGGAGGAAAATATGTTGCAAAAGATCTGTACGATGTTGGGGGAGTGCCTATAGTAATCAAATCACTAATTGATGGAGGTTATATCAATGGTGACTGTATGACTGTTACTGGCAAAACAATAGGTCAAAATCATCAAGAAATAATTTTCCCAACAAATCAAGATGTAGTTTACAAATGTGATCAACCGATAAGTACAAATAGTTCAGTTGTAGGTCTATGGGGTAATCTTGCTGAGAACGGATGTATTTCAAAAATTGCTGGATTAAAAAATTTAAATTTTAAAGGCAAAGCAAAATGTTTCGACTCAGAAGAAAAGGCATTAGAAGCAGTATTAAAAAATGAAATTGTATCCGGTGATGCAGTAATTATTCGGTATGAAGGACCTATTGGAGGACCAGGGATGAGAGAAATGCTATCAACGACTGGGGCAATTTATGGGCAAGGATTAGGAGAATCAGTTGCTTTGATAACAGACGGTAGATTCTCAGGAGGAACAAGAGGTTTCTGCATAGGTCATGTAGGTCCTGAAGCGGCAGTAGGAGGGATGATAGGCTTACTAGAAAATGGTGATGAAATAATAATTGATGCAATAAAAGGTGAAATCAATGTTTCTTTAACAGAAAAGGAAATTCTTGATAGAAAAAAGAAATGGAAACCAAGAAAAACAAATCATAATTCTGGATCTATTTGGAAATATGCACAAACAGTTGGTCCTGCACATGAGGGCGCTGTTACACAACCTGGTGCAAAAAATGAAACACATACTTATGCTGATATTTAATTATTTAGTTCTAATATTACCGGAGTATGATCAGAAGCTTTTTCCCAACCTCTAGGTTCTCTATCAATTTTTACTTTTTTAATTGCATCAGTTACTTCTGAAGAAGTTAAAAAATGATCTATTCTCAACCCATTTCCTTTTTGCCAACCTCCACCTCTGTATCCCCAAAATGTCCAATTTGTTTTTCCCTCAATAAAATATTTTACAGTGTCTGTGAAACCATTATTAATTAAAATTCTATATTGTTCTCTCGTTTGCGGATGTGCACATGCATCATTTTTATAATTTTCAGGGGAATAAACATCTTCATCAGTTGGTATAACATTAAAATCTCCCCCTATTATTATTGGTTGTTTTTTTTCACTTAATGAATTTATATATTTATTAAAATTTTTCATCCAATTTATTTTATAATCAAATTTCTCAGAGTCAATTGGATTACCATTAGGTAAATATATACATATTAAAATTATTTTTTTTTTAATCTTATTTAATTTTATTTCGGTTTCAATAAATCTAGCATTTTCATCATTTTCAAAATTTGGTATTTTTGATTTTGTTATTTCGATTTTTTTTTTACTTATAATAGCGACACCATTCCATGCCTTTTGCCCATTTACATATGAGAAATAATTTATTTTACTTATAGCATCATGTGGAAAATTTTCATTTGTGCATTTAAGCTCTTGTAGTAAATAAATATCTGATTGATCTTTTTTTATAAATTCCAACAAATGATCTATTCTTGCGTTTATAGAATTAACATTCCATGTTACTATTTTCATTTATATGGAAAAAGAAGTTCCACAACCACAAGATGATGAAGCTTGAGGGTTTGAAATTTGAAATGAAGATCCAATTAACTCTTCAACATAATCAATTTTAGATCCTTTTATTAGCTCCATAGATGAATTATCAATCAACACTTTTATTTTTTCTGTTTTTAATATGATATCATCATTATTTATATTATTATCAAATTCAAATTTATATTGAAATCCTGCGCATCCTCCTCCGAGAACAACAATTCTAAAATATTTAGCTTTATCTTTTATTATAGTTTTTGCTATGTGATTTTGAGCTTTTTCCGTAATTTCAATATTTTTATTCATAATTATCTATATTTTTATTCAATAGGTAATATAAGGTATTTTTTTATCAATTAAATATATTTATGGATAATGTTTTATCAGCAAATCCTTCAAAAACAAAAGGAAGATTATATGAAGAATTTAAAGAGGAAACTAGTAGAACAGCATTTGAAAGAGATAGAGATAGAATAATTCATTCGAATTCTTTTAGAAAATTAAAACACAAAACTCAAGTATTCATAGAAAGTGACAGTGATTACTATAGAACAAGACTTACTCACTCTTTAGAAGTAGCACAAATTGCAAGATCTTTATCTCGTGCAATGAATTTAAATGAAGATTTAGCAGAAGTTGTTTCTTTAGCTCATGATTTAGGTCACCCACCTTTTGGTCATAATGGTGAAAAATCATTAAATGACTCGATGCAAAATTTTGGAGGTTTTAATCATAATGACCAAACTATGAGAGTTATAACACACATAGAAAAAAGATACCCTAATTTCAGTGGTTTAAATTTATCCTGGGAAAGTCTTGAAGGAATTGTAAAACATAATGGAATTTTTAAAAAAAAAATACCATTTCATATTAATAATTATAATAAAATTCATAAATTAGATTTACATAACAATCCTCACCTAGAATCTCAAATAGCTGCAATTTCTGACGACATTGCTTATAATAATCATGATGTAGAAGATGCATTAAGAGCAAAGCTAATTTCATTAAATTCATTAAGAGAAATCAAATATTTTAATGAGATAATAAAGGAAATTAATGATAGATATAAAAATTTAGATGATTCTTTAATTACTTATCAAATGCTTCGAATCAGTATATCAAAAATGGTTAATGATATAATTATTTTTTCTAAGAAAAATATATTGTTAAATAATATTAAAGAAATTAATGATGTTTTTAACTATAAGAATTTTTTAATAACTATGTCTAAAGAAATGAACGATGATTGTTTAATGATTAGAGATTTTTTAGATATAAATGTGTATAATCATCCTAAATTATCTTCAAAAAGAAATGAAGTTAAAAACATTGTGTCCAAACTGTTTAAATATTTTCTAGATAATTCAAAAAAATTACCCCCAGATTGGTTAAAGGAAGAAAAGAATGAAAATATAAATCGTATAGTGTGTGATTATATTTCTGGAATGACCGATAGATATGCATCTAAACTTTATAAATCTATATATGAATGATTATTTAAGCATTATAAAAAAAGATTTTATTGTACTTGCAGAAAATATTATTAAAAAAAATATTATTGATAACAATTTTAATATTGATAATATTTCTATTGATTATAACTCTAAATCAAAAAAAGGAGATATTTCTACAAATTTTCTAATTTTATTAAGAAATAATTTGATAGATAAGAACTTCGATATTCAAGATTTTATATATAAAGAAATTGATAAATTTGAATATATAGAGCGCATAGAAATATCTAATTCTGGTTTTGTAAATATTTTTTTTCAAACTAATTATTTATTTAAAAAATTAAAAGAAATTTTTATTAATCCATTAAATTATGGAAACAATAATAATGGCAAAGGTCATAAAATTAACATTGAATTTGTATCCGCCAATCCAACGGGACCTATTCATATTGCTCATATTAGAGGTGCAGTTTTAGGCGATGTTTTATCATCAATATATGAAAAAAATGGATATGATGTAACTAGAGAATACTATGTAAACGACTCTGGCTCACAAATTGCAATTTTAGGGGACTCTTTATTTAAACGTTATACCGAGTTAAACGGAAAAAAGATCACTATAAATTCAAATGAATACCCTGGTGAATATCTTATTGATATTGCTAAAAAAATTTTTGATAAAGACGGTAACAAATGGTTAGATGAAAATTTAGAAAAAACAAAAAAATATTTTTGCCAATTTGCTGTAAATGAAATTTTAAAAAATATAAAATTAGACTTGAAATTAATTAATATAAAATTTGATAAATTTACAAATGAATCAGATATAATTGTTGATAATTATATTGATAAAGTTTTTAATTTATTAAAAGATCAAAAATTATTGTACGAAGGTGTTCTTGATAAGCCTCAAGGTGAAGATCAAATAGAGTGGGAACCCAGAAAGCAATTATTATTTAAATCTAGTAAATTATTAGATGATAAAGATAGACCATTTAAGAAATCTAATGGTGAATGGACTTATTTTGCTAATGATTCTGCCTATCATTATAATAAATTTATTCGTAATTATAAAAAATTAATTAATATCTGGGGCGCTGATCATATAGGTTATATAAATAGAATGAAATCCATTGTTGAAATAATTTCTGGAAAGAAAGATTATCTTTATATTAAAACATGTCAAATAGTTAGACTGATAAAAGATGATAATTTTATCAAGATGTCTAAAAGGGAAGGTAATTTTGTAACTCTAAAACAAATTCATGAGCATATAGGCAGTGATGCAATTAGGTATTTTATGATTTCATCAAAAAGTGAAACACCCATGGATTTAAATCTCAATAAAGTTTTAGAAAAAAATAAAGATAATCCAGTTTTTTATTGCCAATATGCGTACGCTCGAGCATCTTCAGTGATCAATAAATCTAAAGAATTTGATAAATTTAAAAATTTTATTGATAACATAGATAAATTTAATATTTCATCATTAAGTATCTATGAATGGAATTTAATATTAAAAATTTTATCATGGCCATATCTATTAAATCAAACTACCCATCTTATGCAACCACACAAAATTACTAATTATTTAGAAGATATATGTTCTGATTTTCATTCTTTTTGGAATAGAGGTAAAGATAATCAATCATTAAGAATTATAGATGAAAATCATTATGAAAAAACACTAACAAAATTAATATGGATAGATTCATTTAGAATAGTTTTAAAAAGAGCTTTTGATGTTATAGGTATAGATGCTCCTGAAAATATGTGATGATTAAGAAAAAATTATTTACTAAAAAAAAATATAAAATTAATTTATTTCTAATTTTACCATTTTTACTTTTATTTATTTTTTTTTTTTATTTTATAATAATAAATTCAAAAAATGAGTATTTTGAAGTAGATAAATTTATAGATCCATTTTATATAATACCTTCTGATAAAGGTGGTTTTCAGGTAAAAAATTTAGATAAAAAATCATTGCATTTATCTGATAATGTAAAAAATGAAAATATTATTAAAAATGACTTTATTTATGAATATTCAATTCAAGTATTTGCTTCAAATGATTATAAAAAAATAAGCAATAAATATATAGATTTATTAAATAAAAATAAAAAATTAAATTTTATGAATAGATTAAATCCCGACGATTTTTATATTGTTACATTTAATAATGATTTAGGTAATGAGTATATATTACTCTATAAAAATTTTGAGACTAGAGAAGAGGCTTTAGATTATTGTAAAAATTATCACAATATTTCACCAAAATGCTTAATAATTAACGTCAAAAACATAGATTAATAAATCACAGAATCGTAACAAAAAAATATAATAAATTAATGTTTTCAGATGATAATGAAGAAGTGTCTAATAAAGATCAATTTAATCTCTTAATTAATGGCTATGAGGGCCCTATAGATCTTTTACTTGAATTAGCTAAAAAACAAAAAGTAGATTTAGCTGAAATCTCTATTTTAGAATTAGCAGAACAATATATTAATTTTATTGAGAAATTTAACAAAATTCATCTTGAAATTGCTGCTGATTATTTAGTCATGGCCGCATGGCTTACTTATTTAAAATCTAGGTTATTATTACCTAAAGAAGATAAAACAGATGATCACACACCAGAAGAACTTGAGGAAGCTCTTAGATACCAGCTTCAGAGACTAGAATATATTCAAAAAATCTCTAATATATTAATTTCTCGCCCCTTAATTGATAGAGATGTTTTTTACGGTGGATCAACCGATGGTATTAATATTAGATACAATATTTCTTATAAATCTTCTTTGTATGACTTATTAAAAGCATATTCCTTAGTTTTGAAGAGAAATCAAACTATAAACAATCTAACAATTAGTTCTTCAGAATTACATTCAGTAGATCAGGCAATTAAAAGATTAATGAATATTTTTGGATCATTAAAAGAATGGACTAATTTTATGACCTTAATTCCTAATTTTGGTGTAAATTATGTTATTAACAAGTCTTCAATAACCTCTAATTTTGTTGCATCATTAGAATTAGCTAAAAATGGTTATTTAGAAGTGAAACAAAACGAAACTTTTGGTAATATATTTGTAAAATCTAAGCAATGATGAATCTAAATAAAGATATTAAAATTATAGAAGCAATTCTCTTTGCTTCAAGTGAACCTGTTTTAGAAGAAGATTTAATTGAAAAAATCAATGAAAAAAACAAAATAAATGAATATTTAAAAACTTTAGAAGAATTTTATTCAACTAGAGGAATTAATTTATCAAAAACAGGATCTAAATGGTCTTTTAAAACATCTCCTGATTTAACTAGTGAATTAACTATCTTTAAAAAACAAAAAAGAAAAATATCTCGCGCGGCAACAGAAACTTTAGCCATCATAGCTTATTATCAACCTATTACACGTTCTGAAATTGAAAATATAAGAGGTGTACAAATGGGAAGAGGCTCTATTGATCATTTAGTTGAAATAGGCTGGATCAGGCCTTCTGGAAGGAAAAAAATTCCAGGAAGACCTACTTTATGGTCTACAACTGATTTGTTTTTAGAGCAGTTTGGATTGGAAGATATTAATGATCTTCCCAATAAAGAAGAACTAAAAGCAAGTGGCTTTCTTGAAAAAAGATCTGCAATAGCTACAATAAGTGATATAGCAGAAAATCCGTTAGATTTAAACAATGAGGAACAAGAAGAAGAGGAAAATCTCGATGATTTTCTTACTGAAAACAAAGAATAATTTCTTTTTTCTTAGTTTTCCTTGTTTTTGTTTTCTTGAAATGTATAAGCCAAACAGGAGATATTATAGGAGATATTTATGACACCATCAATTTGGCAACTTCTTATTGTTTTAGTTATAGTTCTTCTTTTGTTTGGTCGAGGCAAAATACCTCAATTAATGGGTGATATGGCAAAAGGTATTAAATCTTTTAAAAGAGGCATGACAGACGAAGAAAAAAAAGATGAAGCTAATATAGAAAAAAAGACCGACGAAGATAAATAATTATAATGCCCTTCGGTTGGTCTGAAATAATACTAACATTAGTAGTAGTTGTAGTTATAATAGGCCCTAAAGAAATTCCTAATTTATTAAAACAACTTGGTTCTTTTTCAAAATCTATTAAAAAAGTTTCAAGAGAATTTAAAAAATCATTAAATGAATTAGCAGAAGAGGGCGATCTTAAGGAATTAAAAAATTCTCTTTCTGATATTAATAGTATTAAAAAAGATTTAGATCCATCAAAACAAATTAACAAAGAAATAAAGTCAATTAAAGATTCAGCTAAAATATTTGAAAATGAAATAGAAAATATTAATCCAATTAATAAAGAAAATACTCAAAATAAAGAGGAACAAGAAGATGAGGCAAATCTTATAGAAAATATTAATCCAATTAATAAAGAAAATACTCAAAATAAAGACGATAAAAAAAATGAATAGTAAAAAATCTAACCTTGATGAAATGTCCTTAATAGATCATTTAACTGAATTAAGAAAAAGATTATTATGGAGTTTTCTTTATATTATAATTATATTTGTTATTTGTTTTTATTTTGCCTCTGATTTATTTGCTTTTTTAGCAAAACCATTAGTTGATCTAATGGATACTGAAAATGGTCAAGGATTTATATATACAGCTTTACAAGAAGCTTTTTTTACAGAATTGAAAATAGCTTTCTTTTTTGCACTATTTTTCTCATTTCCTTTAATTTCAATTCAAATTTGGAAATTTATTGCCCCAGGTTTATATAAAAATGAAAAGCATGCTTTTCTCCCTTTTTTGATTGCAACTCCTTTTTTATTTTTCGCAGGAGGATCAATGGTTTATTTTTTCATAGCGCCTATAGCTTGGAATTTTTTTCTATCATATCAAAATATTAACACTTCTGGCATTCCAATAAGATTAGAAGCTAAAATGGGAGAATATTTAGCTCTAATGATGAGATTTATTTTTGCATTCGGATTAGCATTTCAATTACCGGTAGTATTATCATTATTAGCAAAGGTAAATTTAGTAACCCATGAATCATTAAAAAAATTCCGAAAATATGCAATTGTTATTGCTTTTTTGTCTGCAGCTTTTTTGACTCCTCCCGATCCTTTTAGTCAAATAAGTTTAGCTCTCCCTATTATATTATTGTATGAAATTTCTATTTTTTTAGCTAAAATAATTCAAAAAAATAAAAATAAAAAAGAATAAATTATAATGCTTGATATTGATTTTATAAGAAAAAATCCATCTGAATTTGATAATGCATTGAAATCAAGAAATGTTGAATCAATTTCAAAAAGAATCATTAAAATTGATGAAGAGAAAAGAAATACCCAAACTATTCTTCAAAATATATTAGCAGAGAAAAATTTATTGTCTAAAAAAATAGGTATAGGCAAATCAAAAAAAGAGAATGTTGATAGTGAGATTAAAAAGGTAGAAAAATTAAATAATGAAATATCTTCATTAAAAGAACTTGAAAAAATAAAAATTGATGAATTAACTGCTATTTTAAACAGAATTCCTAATATCCCAGCCAAAGATGTTCCTATCGGTGATAATGAAAATGATAATATTGAATATAAAAAATATGGCAATAAACCAAAATTTAATTTTATACCAAAAAAACATTTTGAATTAGGAGAAAATTTAAATTTAATGAATTTCGAACTTTCATCAAAACTTTCAGGTTCAAGATTTGTAGTTTTGAAAGGAATTATGTCAAAATTAGAAAGAGCAATAGCAACTTTTATGTTAGATAAGCATACATTAGAAAATGGATATACAGAAATTAGTGTTCCTTTTTTAGTAAAAGATTCATCTTTATATGGGACTGGCCAACTTCCAAAATTTGCAGAAGATCTTTTTACTGCTGGTGAAAATCACTGGCTTATACCTACTGCTGAAGTGCCACTAACCAATTTAGTTAGAGAACAAATTTTACTAGAAAATGAATTACCTTCAAGGTTTACAGCCTATACCCCTTGCTTTAGATCTGAAGCTGGTGCAGCAGGAAAAGATACAAGAGGCATGTTAAGGCAACATCAATTTACTAAAGTTGAGCTAGTATCTGTTACTACCCCAGATCAATCTGAAAAAGAATTAGAAAGAATGCTTAATTCTGCTGAAAGTATTTTAAGAGATTTAGAAATTCATTATAGAATTGTGACACTATGTACTGGTGATATGGGTTTCGCTGCTAAAAAAACATATGATATCGAGGTATGGTTACCGGGTGAAAATGCTTATAGGGAAATTTCAAGTTGCTCAAATTGTGGCGACTTCCAATCAAGGAGAATGAATACTAAAATAAAAAAAGATAATAAAAATATTTATGCACATACACTAAATGGGTCGGGTTTAGCTGTTGGAAGAACATTAATTGCTATTTTGGAAAATTATCAGACTCAAGATGGAAATGTTTTAATTCCTGAATGTCTTCAAAAATATTTTGATAATAAAAAAACATTAATCTAGTGCTAGATGTAAGAAAAATTAGATTAACATTAGAGTTAAGAGAATCTGGAATTTTTGATTCTAAAGTTTTGTCGGCTATCGAAAAAACGCCTCGAGAAATTTTTATTCCAGAAAATTTTCGTCATCAAGCTTATGAAAATATTGCATTACCTATTGGGAACAATCAAACCATAAGTCAACCATATATAGTTGCGCTTATGACACAATCATTATCCTTAAAACATAATCATAAAGTTTTAGAATTAGGAACTGGAAGTGGTTATCAGTCATCAATTTTGTCATTATTAGTAAGAAGAGTTTATACAATTGAAAGAATTAAATCATTACATGTAACCGCTGAGAATAATTTCAAAAAACTTAAACTTACAAATATTGTTACCAAATACGCTGACGGTAATCTTGGTTGGACTGAACAAATACCCTTCGATAGAATAATATATACAGCTGTAACTAAAACCATTTCTAAAAATGTATTCAATCATATTAAAGAAAACGGTATTATTGTTGCTCCTGTATTAGATGGCGATAGACAAATACTAAAAAAATATACAAAAATAGATAACAGTATAAAAGAAGAGCTTATTACTGATGTAAAATTTGTACCTAATTTATCAGGCACAAAATAATAAATAATATTAATTACTATATTTAATTATTTGATTTTTAATAATTTTTTTAGTTATCAAAAATACAAATATTCCAAATATCCAATTTATTATTAATAATCCCCAGAAAACGTATTCAAATGAAAAATTCATTTTAAAAATCAATATTGATAAAACTATACTTGGCAAAACAACCATTCTCAAAATTGTAAATAAAAGAACAATATTAGGTCTCTTAATACCTTGTATCAAAGCATTACTTATAAAAAATATTGGATATATGGGTTCCATAAAACATGTTATTCTTAAATAAGTTGTTCCATATTTTAAAACTTCAGCATTATCTGTAAATAAACCAACTGCATATTCAGCTGTAAAATAAATTAAAAAAGCACATATAAACATCAATCCACAACCATAAATGAGGGCTTTGTTATATATTTCATTGATTCTATTAATTTTTTTTGCACCAAAATTTTGACCTACCATAGACAAAACTGCAGTATTTAAACCTAAAACTGGTAATAAGAAAATTTGTTCATATCTAATTGCTGTTCCATAACCAGCTAGTGCCATATCACCAAATTGACTTATAAAATATAATATTACATAAACACCAACACTAATCATCATCATTCCAAATGATGCGGGTAATCCTTGTTTAAGTAAGTCAATAATTATATTAATTTTTGGAATGAAACATTTTGGATATAAATAATTTATTAAATATGTTTGAGATACTTTGTATAAAATATAAATTAAACCTACAAACTGAGAAATTATCGTAGATAAAGCTATACCTTTAATTCCTAAAGCAGGTATAATTCCATAACCAAAAATTAATAATGGATTTAAAACTATATTTAAAAAAAAACTAAAGATTAATACGTTTCTATAACTTTTCGTATCTCCAATTGCATTTAAAGAAGAATTTACTGACATTTGTATAAATATAAATACAGAACCTAGAAAAATTATATTTAGATAATCTATGGATAGATCAAGAGAGGTAGTACTTTTACTAATTGTAGAGATTATGTGAGGTGCAATTAATATTCCTATAATAGTAATAATTATAGCAACTGCGATTGAAAGAATAACACCTTGAGCTAATAAATAAGAAGCCTCTTTATCTTTTTTTTCTCCTAATGCATTAGCTATTAAGGCAGTAATACCTATACTAATGCCCACACCCATTGCAATAATTATGAAAAAAACTGGAAAAGTTTGAGCTATAGCAGACAAAGCTTCAGCTGAAATTTTACCCGCAAAATAGGTATCTACGATATTATAGAGAGTTTGAAAAATAGTACCAACACTAGAAGGTATAGCAATTCTAATAAATAATTGAACAATAGGATCCTCTGTTAATGAGAGTTTGCTAGGTTTTGAAGAAAAATACTTTTTTAAAAAGTTCATTGCGTATATCCTTTAGACTATTTTTTATTTTTTAAAAGAACTTAAAATGTAGAAAAAAAAGTAAAATTAATTTAAAATTATATATTAAACATGATTACTAGATTCAATGTACCACATTTATATAAGCTAAATAAGAAATTAGTTTCTGTCGCTAGTGGTAAAATAATGCCTGATCTCGTAATATATAATGGAAATATTCTATCTACTTACACTGATAGAATTTTAAAAAAAAAAGAAATATGGATTTATAAAGGCAGAATTGCAGCTATAAAAGATAATCTTTCAGCTTTTAAAATTTTTAACAAAAAAGATATTAACGCTTATGATGCTGAATTTAATTTATTAGCTCCAGGATTAATAGATCCACATATGCATATTGAAAGTAGTATGATGACAGCATGTGCTTATGCTGAACCTGCTCTTTTAAATGGTACAACAACCATATTCTGTGATTCACATGAAATAGCCAATGTATGTGACATTAAGGGAATTGAATGGATGTTAAAGGATTGTAGAGAAGCACCTTTATCTATTTTTTTAACTTTACCAAGTACTATCCCGGCTACTAACAATAAATTAGAAACAGCGGGAGGAAATATTAATGCAAAAAAAGCTTCTAAACTTTTCAATAAATGGCCAGAAATTATTGGTTTGGGTGAAAAAATGGATTTCATATCTGTTATTGAAGGAAATTCCAAATCTCATTCAATTATTTCTGAAACATTAAAGAGAAATCTTCCTATTAGTGGCCATGTTTTTGGAAGAGAATATGTTGCAGCATACGCTTCAAGTGGAATTTCAGATACTCATGAAGCAGAAGAAAAATATTTTACAAATGACTTATTAGACGCAGGTTTATGGATTTTTTTAAGAGGAGGTAATCCAGACACTCCATGGAATAGTTTACCTGAAGCTATTAAAGCTGTTACTGAATTGGGAGCTAGCCCAAAGCGAGTTTGTGTGTGTACTGATGATAGAGATGCTGATGATTTATTCAATTTTGGTTTAGATTGGGTCGTAAGACAAACTAACAGATTAGGAATAGATAAAACACTTTCTTGGTCTATGGGATCTTTACATCCAGCAATTAGATATAAAATTGATCAAGATTATGGAGCTCTAGGTCATAGTAGAAGAGCTGATGTAATTATGTTAGATCGTAATCTAAGTGTATTAAACACATGGTTAGGTGGTAAATTAGTTGTTCAAAATAAAAAAATTACAAATTTATTAGAACAACAACTATCAAAAAAAAGATATAAATATCCAAAAGCTGCATACAAAACAATAAAGTTGCCTAAAAAAATAAATTACATCCCTAAAGTACCTAATAAAAATAATTTTTATATAAATGCAATCAAAACTGAGTTGCCTGGCATTGTTACTTTTAGAGAAAAAATTAAAATATCAAATAAACATTTAAAATGGGATAAAATTTTAAAAACAAATAATTTATGTCATTTATGCGTTATTGAAAGACATGGTATTAACGGAACTTTTTCGCATGGTTTTATCAAAAACTTTAATTTAAAATCAGGAGCTGTCGCAAGTAGCGTTGGTCATGACGCTCACAATGTCATAGTTGCAGGATTGAATAAGGATGATATGAAATTTGCTGTTGAAATAATAAGTCAAGATCAAGGTGGTATAGTAATAGTAAATAATGGCAAGGTTGTTTCTAAAGTGCAATTACCCATAGCTGGTTTAATTTCAGATAAAAGAAGCTCAAAGGTAGCTTCAGAAAATAAAAAATTCAAAGAAAAATGGAAAAAATCAGGTTGTACTCTAGCGTATATGGGATTTAATTTACTCCCTTTATCTGTAATTCCAAATATAAGACTTACAAATAAAGGACTTGTTGATGTAAATAACATGAAAATTCTACCATTATTTGAGTATTAATTAACCCTTGCATTTACAAAAATTATGGTTAATAAAAACAAACTAATTAATTAAAAGAGTATTTATTATTAAAATTTATTTATAATCTAATTTTTTACCCCACATTTTACAAAGGAGAGAAACAATGCCAACAGGTAAAATTAAATGGTTTAATCCAACCAAAGGTTACGGATTTATACAAAACGACGCAGGAGGAAAAGATGTTTTCCTTCATATTTCAGCATTAGAAGAAGCTGGAATAGACACATTACAAGAAGGAGAAGCAGTTTCATTTGAAATTGGAGAAAACAGAGGGAAAGAAAACGCAATAAATATTAAAAAAGTTTAATTTTAATTTATGAAGTTTAAATCCCCAGCATTTCTAGAATGGGGAGGTGTACTCACAGCCATTTTTTATTCATTACTTGTAGCTTTGAATATTGGTTTTGAGTTTATAGGCTTTCTATTGTTATTTATTTCAGCCATTTTAATTGGACTATGGTCACATTTTGGACAACATAAGGGTATTTTATTATTACAAGTATTCTATGGTACTGCTGGTATAATTGGAATGATAAGATGGTACGGATAATCTTTTTTATAATATTTTTTTTATTTAGTTCAATTTCAATTTCTACAGAATTAAATAAAGAAGAGGAAAAATATTTTAATTTTTTTGATTTTAATAAAGATAATAAAATTTCGTTAGAGGAAATTAATCAAACATTGCAATTATTATTTCAATTAGTTGATGAAAATAATGATAATGAAATTTCTAAAGATGAAATTATTAAATTAAAAAGTATTATTGAATCATTTTCATGAGTATTTGGGGAAAGATTATTGGTGGAACTGCGGGTTTTGCCTTAGGTGGTCCAATTGGCGCTATATTAGGTGTAATGGCAGGTAATGTTTTTGATAAATCAAAAAAAAATAATTATAATAAAATTTCTAGTCAACAAAAACAAAATATCTTTGCTTTAAGCATTATTATATTAAGTGCTAAAATTGCAAAATCAGATGGAATAGTAACAAAAGATGAAATTTCAGCTTTTAAAGAAAAATTTAATATACCTTCTGAAGAAATGGATAATGTTTCAAGAATTTTCAATGAGGCAAAAAAAAGCAAATTTGGCTATGAAAAAATAGCTAATCAAGTTGGACTATTATTCAATGATAATAAAATTTTATTAGAAGAATTATTAAATAATTTATTTTATATAGCAGAAGCAGATGGCAAAGTTACAATTAATGAAGTTGAAGTATTAAAATCTATAGGTAAATCTTTTCACTTAACTGATGAAGAATTTCAAAGAATATTTCATTCTAGATTAAATAATAAAGAATCTGATCCATTTAAAGTTTTAGGAGTTTCTCGTAATGATACCGATGAATCAATTAGAAAAAAATGGATTTCTTTAAATAAAGAGCATCATCCTGATAATTTACTTGCTAGAGGACTTCCTGAAGAATTTATAAATCAATCTAATAAAGAATTATCTTCAATTAATCACGCATATGATAAAATTAAAAAATTAAGAGAAAATAATTGAAATTTCAAGAATTAAGATATCCAATTATAGGTAAAGTTCACAAAAAATTATCTAAATATGTAATTAAAACTCCAATTCTTAATTCATCAAATAATTTCTTTAATACTAATTTATTTTTAAAATTAGAATTTTTCCAACATTCTGGATGTTTCAAAATTCGAGGTGCAATTAATAATATTTTAAATTTAACTAATAAGCAAAAAAAAATTGGAGTAACTGCTGTTAGTGCTGGCAATCACGCTATAGCTACATCATTTGCAGCTAATAAATTTGCAATAAAAAATAAAATTTTTATGTATAAATCTGCAAATAAATACCGATTAGACAAAGTTAAGTCACTCAATGCAAATTTATTTTTGACCGATCCAGTAAATGCATTCAAAGATGTAGAAAAAGCTTCTAAGTATGAAGGTTTTTATTTTATACATCCATTTGATGGCAAAAAAACTATTCAAGGTACTGCTTCTCTTGGTTATGAAATTTGTGAACAAATTAAGAAAATTGATAATATTATTATTTCGGTTGGAGGAGGAGGTTTAATTTCTGGAGTTGGATCCATAATTAAACAAAAATTTCCAAAATGTAAAATTATAGGAGTTGAACCAATTGGAGCCAATGGGATGTCTGATAGTTTAAAAAAAGGTTATGCAATGTCTAGAGTTAAAATTAACTCTATAGCAGATAGCTTAAGTCCTCCTTTACATATGCCCTATAGTTTTTCTATTTGCAAAGAAGTAATTGATGAAATGGTTTGTGTATCAGATTTAGAAATGATCAATGCTATGAAAGTTG
This sequence comes from Alphaproteobacteria bacterium MarineAlpha5_Bin7, assembly GCA_002938195.1. Lineage (GTDB taxonomy): Bacteria > Pseudomonadota > Alphaproteobacteria > HIMB59 > MarineAlpha5-Bin7. The sequence continues at coordinate 21,839 of PTKX01000016.1, forward strand.
TGTATGAAAAATACAAATTTGTTTTAGAACCCGCTTGTGTTGCAGGAATAGCCGCTTTATTAGGTCCTTTAAAAAATAAATTTAAAAATCAAAATACCTTAATAATCTTATGTGGATCTAATATTGATATGAAAACATGGATTAAAATTACCAAAAAAATTAATTAAATACCTTACCTCCCGTTAATTCTTTAATTACACCAGTTGTAAAAGGGGAACTTATAGGTAATTTTAATAGACATCTGACAGCTATATATGCAAAAGCTTGAGATTCTAACATATCTCCATTAAAATTTAATTTATCTATTTTAATTAATTTTATTTTATTTTTTTTTAAACTTTTCTCTAGATATTTGATTATATATAAGTTTTTTCTTCCTCCGCCAGTTAAAATTAAATTTTCAAATTTTAGATTTGATAACTCTATCCCCAGCAATATAGCTTCAATAGTCATTTTTGTGGCTGTACAAATCGAATCATTTTTTTCTAATTTTTTTAATGATTTATAATATTTTTTAAAATATTCTCTATCTAAGGATTTTGGATAATTTAATTTAAAAAAAGGATCTTTTGTAAATTTCTCTATAATTTTTTTATTACATTTTCCTTTAAAAGCATAATGACCTTTATTATCAAAATTTTTGTTGTAAAAGTTATAAGTTAAGTCATCAATTAATGAATTTCCTGGCCCTATATCATAAGCAATTAATTCATTATCTTGTATAAATGTAATATTAGATATTCCTCCTATATTCAAAATTGCACTTTTTTTTGAAAATTTATTAATGATATATTTATGATAATAAGCTCCGATTGGAGCACCTTGACCTCCATTTTTTATATCATTTTCTCTAAACTTTCCAATTACCTTTATATTTAATTTTTTTTGCAATTCTCTACATGAACCTAATTGAATTGTAATTTTATTTTTTGGATCATGAAATACAGTTTGACCACTCAAACCAATATAGTCTATTGAAGATTTTCTTATCTTATATTCTTTAATAAATTGAATTATAATTTCAATTAATTTTTTTGTAACAAAATCATCATTTTGTAAAAAATTTATTTTTTTTTCATTTGTGCTATATAGTTTGACTATTTCTTTTAATTTAATTCTATATTTATCTGAATATTTGTATGATTTTTCACTTAATATTTTAATATAATCACATCCATTAGTTTTAACATAACTACAATCTAATCCATCCATAGAAGTGCCTGACATAATTCCAATGACATTATAAATTTTTCGTATAGACATATTTTATAAATTTATTCTTCATTATATATTAAAATGCAAATAAAAGAAAATACACCGAAAGCAATTCTATTAATTATCATAGGAATGACTGTTTTTGCCCTTCAAGATGCATTAATAAAATTTATTTCTGATGAAACAAATATTTTTTTAATATATTTTTCAAGAGCTTTTATTGGAATTATATTACTTACTTTTTTTTTATACCTCAAAAAAGAAAAAATAATATTTAAAACTCATTATCCAATTTTAACTATTGTTAGAGGAATAGTATTTTTTTTATCTTTCACTTTATATTACTTTTCATTAACTAAACTTTCACTTGCTAAAGCAATTACACTATTCTTTGTTAGTCCTTTTTTTATAACAATTCTTTCTATTTTATTTCTTAAAGAAGTCATTGGATTAAAAAGATGGTTTGCTCTTATTATTGGTTTCATTGGAGTATATTTAGTTATGGAACCTAATTATAATGATTTTGATATATATTCCACTTTTCCCATTCTCTGTGCATTTGGTTACGCTTTAACAATGATTATACAAAAAATTACTTCTGAAAAAGATAATTTATATTCTCAAACTTTTCATTTATATTTTGCAGCTATTATTTTTTCCATTTTAATTGGAGTTATTTCAGCTGATGGCAAATTCTATACTCCCTTAAATAAAGATTTATATTTTCTACTACAACCATGGATTATAAATAGTTATTTTATTTTTTTTAGCTTATTATCAATTGGTTTTATTACTGTTGTCGGCTTTTTATGTATTTTTCAAGCTTATAGGATTGGATCCCCACCTAGTGTGGCTCTTTATGAATATATTATTATAGTTTGGGGTTTAATTATTAGTTGGTTTGTTTGGGGTGAAACATTATCATTATCTGGTTATATAGGTTTGATACTAATAATTTTTGGCGGAATTTATACATATATAAGAGAGCATAGAAAAAATGTTAAAATTACTTTAGATAAACCTCTAAGATAGTTTTTGCACATTTAATTAACAACTTTCCCACCAAAATAAGATAAAAATATAATTTAGTATTTAACTCTTAATCCAAAAAATTATATATTATAATCAATTATTACACGCAAAGGTAATAATTAGATATTTTTTAGGAAACTGTTAAATATCTATATCGGGAGGAAATGCACGATATAAGGAAAAGACCTAGCTTGCTGGGTCTTTTTTTTTATTTATAGTTAAAGAAAAATAATTGCGTGTCTTTGACTTTGTAATTATTTATTAAATTTTTACCTTCTGCAGATAATATCCATCTAATATATTTAGTAGCACCTTCATAATTGATATTTTTGTTTATCTTAGGGTTTACTGCAATAATACTATATTGATTTAATAATGGTGGTTGATTTTCACAGATAATTTTTAAATTCTCTCTTTTTTTAAAAGTTATCCATGTGGCTCTATCTGTTAAGGTATAAGCTCTTTTTTCATTTGTCATTAATAATGTTGACCCCATTCCTTGTCCATTTTCGATATACCAGAATTCAAAATTTGATGGATTTAAATCATTATTTTCCCATAATTCTTTTTCTTTTTTATGTGTGCCGCTATCATCGCCTCTTGAAATAAAAACTAATTTATTATTTTTTATATAATTAAGTTTTTTTTCTATAGATTTGCAATTATCTTTATCGTTTTTAGGCCCCACTATTAAAAAATCATTATACATTAGTTGAAATCTTTTAATCCCATATCCATTTTTTATGAATTCAATTTCAGACTCTTTATGATGTACTAAAAGAATATCAGCGTCGCCATTACTTGCTATTCTTATAGCTTGACCCGTACCAACAGAAATAGGATGAACTTTTATATTATTCTTTTTTTCAAAAAATGTATTTATGTATTTTAGTAAGCCAGAATCATATGTTGATGTAGTAGTAGCTATGATAATTCTATTGGTTTCAGCATGTATATTGAAATTTATAAAAATTACCAAAAAAAAGATTAATTTAATTAAATTCATAAATATATATTTTCAGACTATTATAATAATATATATTAAATAAAAATGAATAAAATATATAATCTATTATTGCTTAAAATTTTAAATGAAATTATTCCTGCCACAAAGTTATCTATACAAAAAGGTAATAAAATTTTTGGCGCTGCAATTCTTTCCAAAAATGATTTATCAACATTAATTATAGGAACAAATAATGAAATTTTAAACCCTTTATATCATGGTGAAATTTCAACAATTAATTCTTTTTTTGACTCAGATATTTGTAAAAAATTTGATACAAGTGATTGTATTTTTTTATCTACTCATGAACCCTGTTCACTATGTCTATCAGCTATTACTTGGTCAGGCTTTGATAATTTTTATTATTTTTTTCCTTATTCTGACACAGAAAAAAAATTTAACATTCCTCATGATATAAATATTTTAAAAGAGGTTTTTAGATTAGATAAAGTCAAATATAATAAAAATAACCAATACTGGAAATCTTATTCAATTATAGAAGAAAATAATAAACTAAATGAAGATGAAAAATCTCAAAATGAGAAATATATTAAAAAAATTTACAAAGAATATGAATTTCTCTCCAATTCTTATCAAAAATTAAAATTTAATAATAAAATTCCTTTAAAATAATCTTTTGTACGTATATATTTAAATTGTTATAGCGGGAGATACTGTTATTCGTACAGAGCCGAAGGAGCAACGACCCGGAAACTCTCAGGCAAATGGACCGCTATATTAAACAAAACTCTGAAAAAGAGCTATACTCTACCGAAGGTGCAATTATATAAAACACTCAGGTTCATAACAGAGGGGCAAAGAAAGGTTATCTTTGTCTCAAGATATTAAAAAAATATATCTAGAAGATTTCCATGTTAATCATGGTGGAAAGTTAATTAATTTTTCTAATTACATGATGCCTATAAATTATAATACTGGGATTATTAATGAACATTTGCATGTAAGAAAGTCTGTAGGTTTGTTTGATGTTTCTCATATGGGACAAATATTAATACCTAAGACTAAACAAAACATTTTTTCTTTAGAAAAATTTATTCCACTTGCATTAGAAAATTTAAAATTAGGCAATTCTTATTACTCATTTATTTTAAATGAAAATGGCGGAATAATAGATGATATAATAATTTCTTTAATGAATATTAATAATCAAGAAAGTTATTATATTGTTTATAATTCATCTAGAAAAAATATAGATGAAAAAATATTTAAATCAATTTTAGTAAATTATTCAATTCTAGAAAATAATTCATTAATTGCAATTCAGGGACCATTTTCTAAAGAAGCATTAAATTTTTTAAAAATAGATTATCCTAGTTCTTTTATGAAAAATATTTCAGTAAAATTTTATAATGAAATAATTTTAATTAGTAGAACCGGATATACTGGCGAAGATGGTTTTGAAATATCTATTCCTAATTCTATTATAGAAAAATTTATTAATGATTTAATTAAATTTGAAAATATAAAATTATGTGGCTTAGGATCAAGAGATTCGTTAAGATTAGAAGCTGGTTTAAGTTTGTATGGTAACGATTTAAATGAAGAAATTACACCTATTGAAGCTAAATTTAAATGGGCAATAGACAAAGATAGACTTTTAAATTCTTCTCTAAATGGATATCAAATTTTGAATTCACAAATTAATGATGGTGTTAAAAAAATAAAAGTTGGATTAAAAGTTTTATCGAATTCTATTATAAGATCTAAAATGAAGTTGTTTGATTTACAAGATAATGAAATAGGATTTATAACAAGCGGAGGTTTTTCTCCATCATTAAAGGTATCAATTGGCATTGGTTATATTAATAATGATTATCGTTATGATAAAGTTAAAAGTATAATAAGGAAGTCTATGGAAAATATTAGTGTTGTTAACTTACCATTTATTCCACATAAATATAAAAGAGGAGATTAATATGAATAAAAAATATACAAAAGAACATGAATGGGTAGAAGTTGTAAATGATATTGCCACAGTAGGTATTACAAACCATGCTCAGGAAAGCTTGGGGGATATAGTTTTTGTTGAACTTCCAGAAATTGGAAAAAGTGTTAAATCAGGTAATGAGATAAGCGTAATTGAATCTGTTAAAGCTGCTTCAGATATTTACAGCCCAATCGATGGAGAAATAATAGAAATAAACAATGATTTAACTAAAGATGCATCTGTTATTAATCAAGATGCAGAAAATGAAGGTTGGATATTCAAATTGAAAATTTCTGATTCTTCTCAAATTAATTCTTTAATGAGTTTAGAAGAATATAATGATTTTTTGAAAAATGAATAATGAATAAAGAATTTATCAATAATAATACCTTTGCTAGCAGGCATATAGGCCCAAGAAATGATGAAATTCATTTAATGCTAAATAAGATTGATTGCATTTCTTTAGATGATTTAATCAACAAAGCTGTACCTGAAAATATTTTATTTGATCATCCACTAAATTTAAGACCAGGAATGAGTGAAGATTTTAATAAAATTAACTTACAATTATTATCTATAAAAAATAATTTTAAAAAAACTTATATTGGACTAGGATATTATGGAACAGTTACCCCTAGTGTAATTTTGAGAAATATTCTTGAAAATCCTGGATGGTATACTGCATATACACCATATCAGCCAGAAGTTAGTCAAGGTCGTTTAGAAATGTTAATGAATTTCCAACAAATGATAATTGATCTAACAGGAATGGAAATCGCAAATGCTTCTTTATTAGATGAAAGTACAGCTGCGGCAGAAGCAATGATGTTAGCATATAAATATACAAACAAAAAAAAGAAAACTTTTTGTATTCAAAATGAATGTCATCCACAGACTATTTCTGTATTAAAGACAAGAGCTAAGCCTCTTGGAATTGAAATATTAAAATCTAATAAACCTAATTCCGATACATTTGCTTGTTTTATTCAAAATCCAGATACCTATGGCGAAATAAATGACATTGGAAAGATGATTGAGAATAATAAAAAAAATAATTTACTTAATATTATTGCTGCTGATTTAATGAGTTTAGTTTTAATGAAATCACCAGGTGAGTTTGGAGCAGATATAGTTATAGGGACTTCGCAAAGATTTGGAGTTCCAATGGGTTTAGGTGGTCCCCATGCAGCATTTTTTGCTACAAAAGAAGAATTTAAAAGATTAATGCCTGGACGTATTATAGGGGTTTCAATAGATAGAAATAATAAACGTGCTTATAGAATGGCACTACAAACACGAGAACAACATATTAGAAGAGAAAAAGCAACTAGTAATATCTGTACATCACAGGCTTTATTAGCAATAATATCAGCAGCCTATGCTATGTATCATGGTCCTACAAGATTATTTCATATAGCTTCAAAAATTCATTATCATACTAAATTTTTAAAAGAAGGTATTAAGACAATTGGTTTTGAATGCATCTCAGAAAATTATTTTGATACATTATTAATAAAAACTCCTAATAAAGCAAAATATTGGTTTGATAAATCTGTATCTGCTGGAATTAATTTTCGTTTAGTTAATAAAGATTTATTTAGTATATCAATTGATGAAACTACAACTTTAGAAGATGTTGATAATTTAATAAATTTTTTTAATGAAAATAAATCTACTATAAATTTAAATAAAATAGAAAAAATTCTAGAAAATATTGAAATTTTTAATAAAAAACTAAAAAGAACTAATAAAATTTTATCACATCCTATATTTAATATTTATCACTCAGAAACAGATATGATGCGTTATTTAAAAAGATTAGAAAATAAAGACATATCATTAAACAGATCAATGATACCACTTGGCTCATGTACTATGAAATTAAATGCTGCATCAGAAATGTTACCTATTACTTTTACTGGATTTTCTGATGCACATCCCTTTATAGAATCGCATCAACGAGAAGGGTACAACCAGTTAATGAAAGAATTGGTAGCTATGTTAAAAGATATTACAGGTTTTGATGCAATTTCTTTACAACCTAATGCTGGCGCTCAAGGAGAATTTGCTGGTTTATTGGCAATAAAACATTTCCATGAATATAATAATGAAAATCAAAGAAACATTTGCATAATTCCAAATAGTGCTCATGGTACAAATCCAGCAAGCGCACATATGTGTGGAATGGATGTTAAAATAGTCAAGTGTGATAACAAGGGAAATATAGATATAAACGATCTAAAATTAAAAATTGATGAATCTGGTAATAACTTAGCGGCTTTAATGATTACTTACCCCTCTACTCATGGAGTATTTGAAGAAACTATTTCACAAATTTGTGAGATGATTCACAAAGCAGGTGGACAAGTATATATGGATGGTGCAAATTTAAATGCATTAGTTGGTATAGCTAAACCTGGTTTATTTGGTCCTGATGTATCACATATGAA
>PTKX01000017.1 GCA_002938195.1 Alphaproteobacteria bacterium MarineAlpha5_Bin7
AAAAGATCATTAATTGATGTTTTTGATCGAGTTTTTTCATCAACTTGTTTAATTATAACAGCACAATTTAATGACGGCGCGCTAGGATTATTTTTATCTGGCAATGAACCAGGAACAAGAACTGAGTAAGGTGGTATTTTACCAAATATAATTTCGCCGGTTTTTCTATCAACAATTTTTGTCGATTGTCCAATAAACATGCCCATACTAAGAACTGAACCCTCACCAACAATTACACCTTCTACAACCTCTGACATTGCCCCAAGAAAAACGTTATCCTCAATTATTGTTGGAAGAGCTTGCGCTGGCTCTAATACTCCGCCAACTCCACTTCCAGCAGAAATATGACAGTTTTTACCTATCTGACAACATGATCCCGCTCTTGAAAATGTATCCATCATTGTGCCAGATCCAATATATGCTCCAGTATTAATAAAGCATGGCATCAATACAACATTTTTAGCAATATAAGATCCTTTTCTTACGGGCGTATTAGGTACCATTCTAAATCCTGCTTTTTCAAAATCTTTTTTTGTCCATCCTGCAGTTTTACCTTTTAATAGATGAGCTTTATCATACCAGGAACTATATGGTCCTGATAATGCATCCATACCGTTAACTCTAAAACTTAACATTATCGCTTTTTTTATATGTTGATGAGTAACCCACTGCCCATTAATTTTTTCTGCTACCCGAACCTTTCCCTGATCAAGATCTTCAATTATTTGATTTATTACTGATATAATCGATTGTTCAGAATTTTGATTAATCTCCTCTTTATTTTCCCATGCTTGATTAATAATTTTTTCTATTTCATTCATATATTACCTTTATTTACTTTATCTAAAAATAATGACAAATCTTTTGTTTTATAATCTAAATATTTTTCTGAACTTTTTATATCATCTGAAAAGTTTTCATAACCATGATCTATCCAAACTGAAGTAAATCCAACGTTTTTTGCTGGAACAAGATTTTTTGCTATATCATCAAACATTATTGAACAATTAGGGTTGATATTAAATTTTTCTATAAATTTTTTGTAAGGCTTAATTTCTGGTTTTGGAATGTAGTTTGCTGCCTTAATATCGTATATTTCATCAAATTTATTTAAAAGTTCTAAGCGAAGTAATACATTGTCAACATGTTGCAAATTAGCATTTGTGTATATTATTTTTCTGCCTTCAAGTTTATCCAATACTTCATTTAATTTATGATTAGGACCAACAATCGAATAATCTAATTTATGAACTTCTTCTAAAAATAAGTCTGGATCAACTCCATGATTATCCATCATTCCTTTTAAAGTAGTACCATGCTGCTTATAGTATTTGCTTTGTATCTTTTTAGCTTCAACAATGTCTATATTTAAATGTTTAGAGACAAATTCACCCATCAAATCTGAAACTTGTTGAAAAATTCCACTATCTGCTGCATAAAGAGTATTATCCAAATCAAATATCCAAGTATCTATTTTTTCTCTTAAAGTTTTCATTTTTTTGAATATAATTGTGTTCCAATACCATCTTCAGTAAATAATTCTAATATTACTGAATGGGGAATTCTCCCATCTAAAATCGTAGCTTCTTGAACTCCACCGCTAATTGCATCAATACAATTTGTAATTTTTGGTTTCATTCCTCCAACAATAAAATCTTTTTTCATAATTATTTTTGCTTGATTAATTGATAACGTAGATATTAATTTATTTTGTTTATCAAGAATTCCAGTAACATCTGTAAGTAACAATAATTTACTTGCTTTAATAGATTTAGCTATAGCTCCTGCAACTGTGTCGGCATTAATATTAAGTGTATTACCTTGGCTATCTATACCTAAAGGCGCAATTACTGGGATTAAACCCTTGTTAAGTGTTTTATTAATTAAATTTATACTAATTTTTGTAGGCTCTCCAACAAAACCTAAATCCAATATTTTTTCAATATTTGAGTCACTATTTTTGCTTAACATTTTAAGCTTTTTTGCTTTAATAAGATTGTTTTTATTACCTCGAAGACCCTGAGCTTTACCCCCATTAATATTTATATCATGAACAATTTTTTTATTAATATCTTTAGCTAATACTTCTTCTACTATCTTAACAGTATGTTTATCAGTTACTCGTAAACCATTAATAAAATTGCTATTAATTTTCTTCTTTTTGAGCATTTTACCTATTTGAGGCCCGCCTCCATGAACAATAATAGGATACATTCCAACTTCTTTTAATAAGCATATATCCCTTGAAAAACTTTTAGATAATTTTTTATCTATCATAGCATGCCCACCATATTTAATAACAATTTTTTTATTATTATGTTTCCTTATATATGGTAAGGCTTCAACCAAAGTAGAAGCCTTATTTATAAAATAAGTTTTGTCGTTATCAGATAAAAAATCAAACTTCATAATTATAATGCTAAATTTATTATATCTTTTTGCACGTCTAATATACCTTCTTTATTTTTATTGCTTGTTAAAAATATTTGATTAAATTTTTTTTTATAGTTTTCCATATGTGTTTTAATATTTTTATTTTGATTAGCAATGAAATTAAATGAACATTTATCAGTTTTTGTCAAAATTATAGAAAATCTTTTTTCTATGGATAACAAAAAATCAAAAAAATCTAAATCAGACTCCTTTAAGCCTACCTTGCAGTCAATTAAAACATATATATTAACTAAATTTTTTCTTTCTAAGATATATGATTCAATTAATTCAATTAATTCATTATTAATCTTTTTAGACACCTTAGCATATCCATATCCCGGTAAATCCACTATGTTAATTTTTTTATTAATTTCAAATAAATTTGCAGATTGAGTTCTACCGGGTGTTTTACTTGTCTTTGCAAGATTTTTTGTTCTTGTAATGGCATTAATTATACTAGATTTGCCAACATTCGATCTTCCAATAAAACAACATTCTGGTAAATTATTGTTAGGTATATCTTGAGTGTTATTAAAAGATCCTAGAAAAGCATTATTTAAAAAAAATAAATTTAATTTTTTATTACCATTAGACATCTTTTTTTGCTAAAATTTTTCTTTGTATAACCCATTGTTGAGCAATAGATAAAATATTATTTACTGCCCAATAAAGAACTAATCCCGCAGCAAAACCAGCTAATATAAAGGTAAAAACAAATGGCAAGAAAGCAAAAATTTTAGCTTGGGTTGGATCAGTCGGCGCTGGATTTAATTTCTGTTGTAACCACATGGTAAAGCCCATGATTATAGGTAAAATTCCGATATTAATGATCGACAGCCATTCTGGTACTTGCCATGGAATTAATCCAAAAAGTATTAATATACCTAAAGGATCAGGCGCTGAAAGATCATGAATCCATCCATAAAATGGCGCATGATACATTTCAATAGTTACAAATAAAACTTTGTATAATGAAAAGAATATTGGTATCTGAACAACAATCGGAAGACATCCCGCCACAGGGTTTGCTCCTTCTTTTTTATACAGCGCCATTAATTCTTGCTGCATTTTTTGACGATCATCAGGATATGTTTCCTTTAGTCTTTGCATTTCAGGTTGCAATTTTTTCATTTTTGCCATTGATTTAAATGAAGTATGAGCAAGAGGAAATAATATAAGCCTCATTAAAACTGTAAAGGCAACTATTGCTATTCCAAAATTTCCAACGATACCGTTAAACCAGTTAATTGCGATAAATATAGGTTTCGTTAAAAAGCTAAACCACCCCCAGTCAATTGCATCTTCAAATCTTATTATGTTATATTGTTCCTCATATTTTGATAATATTTTTAATACTTTTGCTCCTGCAAATAAATTGCCTGTATATTCGAGAGAACTGCTTGGTTTTATATTAAATATTTTTCCTACATATCCAACTCTGTAACTATCTCTACCATTATTGTTATGACGATAGTTAACAGTAATTGATTCTTCATTATTTGGGATTAATGAAGACATCCAGTATTTATCAGTAAAACCTAACCAACCACCACTTGTTTTTTGATCACAAAATTCTTTTTTTACGGCATTATTTGATGAGCAATCATCTGAAAGATGTGTGTATTTCTTTTCTAACAATTCATCATTTAATAAACTTATTAAACCTTCATGTAATATGAAAAAATTAATAGTATCAGGCAAATTTATTCTTTTAATTAAGCGATAAGGAAACACCTCGATATAGGATTGACTATTATTTTCAATTTCTTGAGTAATATTAAACATATAGTCATTATCAACAGTAAAATGAATCTTAAATACAACGTTTTCATCATTAACCCATATCAAAGATACAGGTGAATCTGGTGTGAGATTTTCGCTAGTTGCCCTCCAATTTGTTTCTAGGTCTGGTAAATTTATTTTATCGGAATTTGATAACTGTTTCCAGCCAGTCTCAACATAATATGGATTTGATGTACCATCAGGTGCAAATAAAGTTATATTTTTTGATTTTTTATCAAGACTTTCTCTATAATTTAAAAGAATTAAATCATCTAAAACTGCCCCTCTTAAATTAATTGAACCTTGCAATGATGGAGTATTAATAGATATGCGCTGACCAGTTTCTATAATCTCTTCTTTAGATTTGATAATTTCATTAGTCGTGATTTGATTGTCATCAATAGATGTAGCAGGTTGAAGTTGATCATTTTCATTGTTTGCAACCGGTGTCATTACACTTTGTTGTGGAAATAATAGCTGAAAAATTACTATTATTGCAATTGATAATATAATAGCCAAAAAAAGATTTTTTTGTTCACCCATTATGTATTCCTGCTTGTTTTTTTTGGAACTGGATCATAACCATGATTCCCAAAAGGATTACATCTTAATATTCTTAAAATAGATAGATAAAAACCCTTAACCAATCCATGTTCTTTCAAAGCAATAATTGCATACTCGGAACAAGAGGGTGAGAATCTACAATTTGTTTTTATTATAGGAGATAATAAAACTTGATATAATTTAATTATTAAAATTATTGGATAGATTAATATAAATTTTAAATAATTACTTATCATGAAATTAATTTTTTTAGTTCAATTTCTAATAAACTAAAAGGTTTATCAAGAATTGAATTTTTTGCTATTAACACATAATATGAATTTTTTTTACCATATTTTCCAATTACTTTTTTTGATAATTCTCTCATAATACGTTTAGCCCTATTGCGTTTTACAGCATTTCCTATTTTCTTTGTAGCTGTATATCCAACAAGAATGGTTTTATCTAATTCTTTATCTTGTAGAAATTGCAAGTTAATTGATTGCCCTTTAACAAATAGGCCTTTTTCGCGCATCAAAGTAAATGTTGATCTTTTTTTAATTGTTTTAATTATATGGGCCATTGCCCGGCTTAAGAGCTAAGTGTTGCTCTTCCTTTTGCTCTTCTTCGATTAATAATCTGTCTACCGGCTTTGGTTGCCATTCTGGCCCTAAAACCATGTCGCCTTTTTCTTACTACCTTACTGGGCTGGTACGTTCTCTTCATTTTTGATACCTATTTAAAATAAAACGAACCCTATTACGAATTGATTTTATATAAGTCAAACAATATTAAGGAATAAGCCATTGATATTCAATTTTTTTTCCGTTTATATCTATTCTTAGCCTTCTATGCCCGGTATACGATAAATATAGCCATTCTATGCTGTTAATTTTATTATTTACTAAAGCAAAGTTTTTATATCCCGCCTCACTTGCTTCCTTATCAGGATCCTTACCAATTAAATGCGAAGGTATACCATCTTCAGCTAAATTAGTTTTTGAGCTGGGTGCTTTTTCTGTAAGATAACATTTTCTACTTGATAATTTTGTTTTTTTCCAAGCTAATAATGCAGAATTATTATTATATTCAATTAAGGATTGAGTTTTAATTCTAAGTTGAATTTTTGTTTTAAAATCATAAAAAACAAAATATGTTTGAGGTTTATTTAAAATATCTTTAATTTTTATTGAGCGATAATCCGTATGAAAGCTAATTATAAATTTATTATCGTCAAAATTTCTTAAAACTACCGTTCTTGAAGAAATCTCATTATTATTAATATTGGTAAATACTGGAGTGTGGAACCCATGATGTCTGTCAGTTACACTAAGTTTTAATTGCGCTTTTATAGTATTTAAAATCTCTTCTGGATTTTCATTAGATTGAGGCATTATTACAATATATAAAGTTAATTAATATAATGAAACAAAATTTAATACAAACTTTTACTCAAAAAAAAGGAGTAAAAGAAATAATTGATTTTTTTTATGAACAAAAAATTGAGATACGTTTTGTTGGCGGGTGCATAAGAGATGCTTTGTTGAAAAAACCTATTGAAGATATTGATTTTGCAGTAAAGTCCCATCCTGAAAAAGTTATTAATATTTTGCAATCATCAAATATAAAATTTGATGATTATGCTAAAAAATACGGTTCATTCATTATATGGTTTGAAGAAAAAAAGTTTCAAGTAACGTGTTTAAGGCAAGATTTTAATCAAAAGGGTAGAGATACTAATATTAGATTTACTGATAGTTGGAAGAAAGATGCCCTTAGAAGGGATTTTACTATAAATGCTTTGTATTTATCTTTAACTGGGAATCTTTATGATTATTTTTCAGGTTTAGAAGATCTTTCTAATCAACAGGTTAAATTTATAGGAGATATAGATAAGAGAATTACAGAAGATTATCTTAGAATTTTTCGTTATTTTAGATTTTTAGGGTGTTTTGAAGAACTAAATGTTTTGTCAGATTATGAAAAAATTATTTTAAAATATATCCCTAGTTTAAATAAATTTGTATCAAACGAAGCAATGAGAATAGAATTGCTTAAAATGTTAAAAAATCATTTTCCAATAAATTCTTTTCAAGATTTTATAATTAAAAATGAAAAAAATAATTTAATTAAACAAGTTAACAACTGGTGGCTTGAAGATAATTATGTTTTGGGTATAAAATGTATGAAAAGAATAAATAATTTTTTTTAGTTATATAATTTTTAATTGTCTACAAGCTTCACCAGCAACCATAGCAACTGCACTACTTAAATTAATTGACCTTAATCCTTTTCGCATGGGTATTGTAAGTTTTGAATCCACTATGTTGTGAACTAAATCTGGTACACCGGCACTTTCTCTTCCAAATAATAAAATATCATTTTTTTTAAAACTAAAATTCAGGTAAGATTCGTTTGCTTTAGTTGTTAGCAGTATCAATCTAAAATTATTTATATTCACCCATTTAATAAACTCATTCCAATCAAGATGTCTTTTAAAATCCACTTTTTCAAAATAATCCATTGCAGACCTTTTAAATCTTTTTTCATCAAAAACATATCCTGTAGGCTCAATAATATCCAAGCTTATTCCAAGACATGCACCTAAGCGAAAAATATTACCGGTATTTTGTGGTATATCGGGTTGAAATAAAGCAATTCTCATATAAAATTTTATGCAATTAATAAATATTCTTAAAAAATTTGTTATCTAAATAAACCAATTGCGTCAAGCTGGCACAAAAAAAAATCAGTTTTTTTGCAATTTTTGTTATATATAATATTATAAATCATATGCAAAATTCTTCAGAACCCAAAAAATATAAAAATTCTTTTCTAAATTGGATAGAATATAGACTGCCAATTGTTTCATATATTGAAAAAGAGTATGGAGATTATCCAATGCCCAAAAATTGTAATTATTTTTGGAGCTTTGGTGCTCTTGCCTCTATTATTCTTGTAATTTTAATTGTTAGCGGAATATTTTTAGCAATGAATTATACTCCTCACACTGACATGGCTTTCAATAGTGTAGAGAGAATTATGCGAGATGTTAGTTATGGATGGTTACTAAGATATCTTCATTCTAACGGTGCAGCTTTCTTCTTTATTGTTGTTTATATTCATATGTTACGAAGCATGTATTATGGTTCATATAAATATCCAAGAGAACTTAACTGGATTCTTGGTGTCTTTATCTTTTTATTAATGATGGCTACTTCTTTTTTAGGGTATGTTCTTCCTTGGGGTCAAATGTCATATTGGGGAGCAACAGTTATTACAAATCTTTTTAGCGCTATTCCTTTAATTGGAGAAGGTTTAAAAACTTGGATACTAGGAGACTATACAGTTGGGAATGCAACGCTTAATAGATTTTTTGCACTTCATTATGTTTTACCTTTTGTTATTTTAGGAGTTGTTGGTTTGCATGTAGCAGCAGTACATGTGCACGGTTCAAATAATCCAGCGGGAATTGATATTAAATCAAAAGATGATACAGTTAAATTTTTCCCTTACATGTTAGTAAAAGATACATTCATGGTTTGTGTATTTGGCGTGGTTATATCAGCTATTATATTTTTTGGTCCAAACTTAATGGCAGAAGTTGATAATTATATTCCAGCTGATCCTCTTGTTACTCCAAGCCATATTGTAGCTAATTGGTATTTAGCACCATTTTATGCAATTTTACGTGCTATTCCTGATAAATTAGGTGGCGTAATTCTAATGTTTGGAGCAATTGCAATATTATTTATTCTACCATGGTTAGACTCATCTAAAACAAGAAGTTGTAATTACAGACCTATCTACAAATGGTTTATGATGTTATTTTTTGTTAATTTTTTTGTTTTAGGTTACGTCGGCATGATGCCTGCTGAAGGAATTTATCTACTAATAGCAAGAATTGGACTTGTTTATTACTTTGCCTTTTTCTTAATTATTACTCCTCTAATAGGAAAATATGAAAAACCAGGTCATTTGCCAGCAAGTATTAGAGATGTCTATATTGATGGAAAAAATTATTAAGATGAAAATATTGAGAGCATTAATACTAACATTATCTTTCATTATACCTATTAGTAGCTTTGCAGCTGGGAATTCAGATCAAAAAATACCTAAGCATGAATGGTCTTTTACTGGATTAACAGGGACCTTTGATAAATCTGCAATTCAGAGAGGTTATAAAGTTTATAGAGAAGTTTGTTCTGGATGCCATTCTATGAATTTACTATATTATAGAGATCTTATTGATATTGGTTTTTCCGAAGATCAAATTAAAGCTATAGCATCTGACTATACAGTTATTGATGGACCAAATGATGAAGGAGAAATGTTTGAGAGATCTGCAAAACCTGCTGATAGATTTGTTTCACCATATGCAAATGACCAAGAAGCAAGAATTAGCAATAATGGATCCTATCCCCCAGACCTTTCAGTTATCGTTAAGGCTAGAAAGAACGGAGCCGACTATCTTTATAATCTTCTTTTAGGATATGATGAACCTCCGCAGGGTTTTGAATTAAGCGAGGGAATGTACTATAATAAATGGTATGAAGGACATCAAATTGCAATGGCACAGCCTTTGGATGATGAATATGTTGATTATGATGATGGAACAGAAAACACACTTCCTCAATTAGCTGAGGATGTGGTAACATTTTTGGCATGGTCAGCTGAACCAGAATTAGAGGTTAGAAAAAATATGGGTATAAAAGTAATTCTTTTCTTTTTAATTACTGGCTTACTTTTCTATTTAATGAAAGTTAGGTTATGGAAAGATGTTAGTTAAACTTTAAATAAAAAATGAAATATTTCGCCATCTTTTACGATATAATCTTTTCCTTCTTGTCTTAACTTTCCTAACTCTCTGCAAGCCAACTCACCTTTGAAATCTATAAAATCATTGTAAGATATAGTTTCTGCCCGAATAAATCCCTTTTCAAAATCAGAATGAATTTTCCCAGCAGCTTTAGCTACCTTTGTATTTTTAATAATTGTCCAAGCTCGAGTTTCTTTAGGGCCTGAGGTAAAAAAAGTAATTAAGTTTAACAGATTATATCCAGCGTTAATAACTTTATTTAATGTTGTTTGTTGCAAACCTAAATCTTTTAACATTAATAATTTTTCTTCTTTATTCTCAAATTCAGAAATTTGTGATTCAATAACTGCTGAAACATTTACTGTTCCATTTTCTTCTTCTACTGCTATTTGTTCAACTTCTTTTGAAAATTTATTTCCTGTAATAATTGAACTTTCATCTACATTGCATATGTAAAGTAAAGGTTTCATTGATATTAAGTTTAAACATTTAACAAAAAATCTATCCTCTTCATCAAATTCATTAATATTAATTTTTTTATTTTCATTTAAAATATTAATAAGGGTTTTTAAAACAACTAATTGTTTTTTTATCAATTTATCTCCACTTTTAGCTTTTTTATCTAGCGAAATAATTTTATTTTGTAATGTTTCTAAATCAGCTAAAATTAATTCTGTAGTAATCGTTTCAATATCATTTTTTGGGTTTATAGAAGAAGAAACATGAGAAATATTATTATTTTCAAAACATCTAACCACGTGAGCTATTGCATCGACCTCCCTAATGTGAGATAAAAATTTATTTCCTAAACCCTCACCCTGAGAAGCTCCTTTTACCAACCCTGCTATATCAACAAAATCTATGAATGTTGGAATAGTATTTTTACTGCTACTTATTTCCGACAAAATTTTTAATCTTTCATCAGGTACAGGCACTCTACCTATATTAGGTTCAATTGTAGCAAAAGGATAATTAGCTGCTTCAGCTTTATTGGATTCTGTTAAAGCATTGAAGATTGTAGATTTTCCTACGTTAGGCAAGCCAATAATCCCGCATTTAAAGCCCATTATTTTTTTATTTCTAAAGCTATTTTTGTTAAAAAAAGTGACTCATCATTTAATATTAACTCAAAATTTTTTGTAATTTTATTGATTAACCTATCTATAATTTCTCGATCAAATTTATCAAATTTTTCTAACACAAAGGACGATACAAATTCCTTAGATACAGGTCTTCCCACGCCTATTTTTATTCTTCTATAATTTTTACCTATTGAATTATCTATACTAGATATACCATTATGACCACCGCTTCCTCCTCCAGTTTTTATTTTAATTTTACCAAGCATAAGATCAATATCATCATGAATAATAATAATTTTAGATTTTGGTATTTTGTAATAATTTACTAATTTGCCTATGACTTGACCAGATAAATTCATAAATGTCATTGGTTTACAGAATAAACAAGTATTATTTCCAAAATTTCCTTTGAATAATATTTTATTTTTATCTTCTTTATTTATTTGAAAATTATTTTTTTTAACAATTGAATCCAATATATCGAATCCAAGATTATGTCTTGTTTTCTTATATTCCCTGCCAGGATTTCCTAGTCCACAAATAAACCACATTATTTTTAATTATAATATTCAAATAGAAGATTGTCTTCCTTCTTATTTAGATTTTTCTTCCGTTGAGTCTTCTTTTTTCTCTTTACCTTCAGTTTTGTCTTTATCTTCAGTTTTTTCTTCTTGTTTTGTTTCGTCTCCTGA
The DNA here is from genome assembly GCA_002938195.1 of Alphaproteobacteria bacterium MarineAlpha5_Bin7. GTDB lineage: Bacteria > Pseudomonadota > Alphaproteobacteria > HIMB59 > MarineAlpha5-Bin7. Next base: position 11,352 of record PTKX01000017.1, read on the forward strand.
AGATTCATCTCCTTCTGCTGTTTCTTCTGGTTTCGTTTCCTCAACTTCAACAGTAGGCGGAACAAGAGTTGCAATCACAAAATCTCTATCAGAAATGGTTGGTTTAACGCCCTCTGGTAAAATTATATTACTAATCTTAATAGAATCACCAATTTCACTACTAATTAAATCAAATTCTAGTTTTTCGGGAATATTATTTGCAAGACATGTTAACTCAACTAATCTTCTAACTAAATTTAAAACACCGCCTTTTTTTAATCCTGGGCAAGTTTCTTGATTTGAAAATTCTATAGGAACTTCTACAGTAACTTTAGTGTTCTCTTGTACTCTCAAGAAGTCACAATGAATAAGTCTGTCTGAAACGGGATGATATTGCAATTCTTTTGGCAGAACTTTTTCAGGCTTTCCATCAACATTCAAATCTAAAATTTTTGAATAAAAACCACCTTGATGCATCAATTTTTGAAGAACTTTATTTTCAAAAATTATTTTTGTTGATTCTGTTCCTTTTCCATAAATAATTCCTGGCACAAGTCCTTTTTTTAATAATGACTTGTTGGAACCAGCTTCATTTGATCTAATTGAAACTTTATAATTTTCCATATTTAAAAAACCTACTTAGTCAAAAAGCTCAGATATTGAAGAATCACTATTTATTCTTTTTATCGCCTCCCCCATTAAAGGAGCTATGCTTATATGTCTAATATTTTTTACTTTTTTTATTTCATCTGATGCTTGGATGCTATCAGTTAATACCAATTCTTTAATTTCTGAATTGGTGATCTTTTGCACAGCTTTTCCTGATAAAACACCATGTGCAATGTAAGAATATATTTCTTTGGCTCCATGATCTTTAAGGGCTTTTGCAGCATTACATAAAGTACCGGCCGAATCTACTATATCATCTAACAAAATACATGTTTTGTCTTTAACTTCTCCAATAATATTCATAATTTCTGATTCTCCCGCTTTCTCTCTTCTTTTGTCTGCGATAGCTAGACCAGCATTTAATCTTTTAGCAAAAGCTCTAGCTCTTACCACACCTCCAACATCAGGAGAACAAATTACAAGATTTTCATTATTTGAAAATTTCTTTTTCATATCTTTAATAATAGGAGGAGCAGAAAAAATATTATCTAAAGGAATATCAAAAAAACCTTGAATCTGCCCTGCATGTAAATCCATTGTCAAAACTCTACTTGCGCCTGAAGATGTAAGTAAATTAGCAACAAGTTTAGCAGTAATTGGTGTTCTTGGTCCAGTTTTTCTGTCTTGTCTAGCATAACCATAATAAGGTATAACTGCAGTTATACGACGTGCGGAACCTCTTTTTGCTGCATCTATTGCTATCAAGAGTTCTAAGAGATGATCATTAGCTGGATGTGAGGTTGATTGAATAATAAAAACATCTTCCCCTCTTATATGCTCGTTAATTTCAACAAAAATTTCATCATCTGCAAATTTTCTAATCGATGCATCTGATAATTTAACACCAATGTAAGAAGATATCGCTTCAGCAAGTTGTTTATTACTATTGCAAGCAACTATTTTCATTTATTAATTATAGATCATTATAGAATAAATATAATAGATCAAGTTTAAAAAAACTAAGGATTTGCTTTAAAAGCTATAATGTTAATCATTCTACCGGTGGGCAGTTTTTTCTGCTGAAATGACCTCCTATGACTAAAAAAAAGATTTTTGTTGGTATATGTATCAATATCAATATTTGAAATATTATTTATTGCATTTTGCTTTAATTGATAATTTATTAATCCTCTCATATCAAAAAGATACTTTGCTTTATCTAATTTTTTTATAAAAAAACACTCATATAATTTTTCTTTTTTAATAAAATTATTTTTAAATTCTTCGCTGACTTCAAAATTATTTTTACCTAAGCAAGGACCTATTATAGCATTTAAATTATTTTTATTAGAGTTAATATCACGAATTTTCATTATAGCGTTTTTAATAATATTATTAAAACATCCTTTCCATCCAGAATGTAAAGCGCAGATTAATGAATATTTTTTATCATAAATAAAAATAGGTGCACAATCAGCTGTTAAAATAGCTAAAGCAATGGTTTTGTCTTTTGTGATAATTCCATCGGCCTCAATGTTTAAATGAAAATTATTTTTACTAATGACAAAAATTTTAGAAGAATGTGTTTGTTTAATAAATTTTAATCTATGATTCTTAATATTTAAATTGATTTTTGAAATTTCAATATTTTTTTTAATGACTTCTTTATTATCTCCTGATGACATATTGCAATTAAGAGACGTATAATTTTTTTTTGAAAAACCTCCTTCTTTAGAAAAAAAACCATAGATAATTTGCGTTGTATCTATTTTTTTTAGATTAAAATAATTTTTATTATAAATATTCACTTAAATATTCTTATTTATTTGATATAATTAAAAACTTAAAGTCTGACCCCATATTTTTTTCGTTAAGTAACCTACTAAATGCATTTTCAATTTCAATCTTTGTTTCTTCATTTGCAACTTTTTTTAAGCTTTCTTTTCTCTTTACAATACCATGATTTTCTAGAAATTCTTTTTGATTTAAATATTCTACAGATAAATCATAATTTTTTGCTATTTTGATAAAACTTTTAAAATTAACCAAAGAGGAAATATCTTGCTTACCTGGATTATCTAACAAATTAGAATATTTATGATTCAAAATAGCTTGCAGCGTGAAATGTCCAGGAAAATCGTAATATCCATAATCTATTATTATAAAAACTCCTTGAATTTTTGAAATAAATTTACAAATAGATTCAAAATATTCTTCACTTTGATTTGAAATTTCAGCAATATCATTTGTAGAGTAGTTAGATAGTTTAATAATCGTTTTATCATCATCTATGTCTTCAAATTGATAATAAAATTTTTTTTCATCCTCATTGTAATTAATAACTTTTTCTTTCCATTTATTATTTCTTTTGACAAAATGTCTAACAGGAAAACAGTCAAAAAATTCATTTGCTATTATTATTGAATTTTTTTTTTCTATATTAGAAATATTTGAATTCCACTGAAATTTCTGTAAATCTAATTTATTAAAAAGAATATTTTTTTTTTGTTTATTTATAAGAGTTTTATTTATTTCGATAAGATATATATTTAAATTTTCTTTAAATTTTGAAAATCCTTTTGTAATTCTTAATATATCTAACAATAAAGATCCTTTACCAGGCCCTAATTCAATTAAATTAAAATTGTTATTAAATTTTTCTTTCCAAATATTATAAATATATAGCCCTATAATTTCTCCAAATAATTGAGATATTTCAGGAGCAGTTATAAAATCACCTGATTTTCCTAGTGGATTAACGTTGTTATAATATCCCTCTGTGTCAAATAAACATATGTTAATATATTTTTCTATACTGATCCCTCTATTTGATTTACTTATTTCATTTATAATTTTCTTGTTAACCATTAAATTTATTTTTATAGTAAATGATTATTCCTGTAATAATTAATGGAATGCTCAACAATTGTCCCATAGTAATTAAATTAAGCATTAATCCAATTTGAGAATCTGGCTCTCTTAAAAATTCAATAAAAGTTCTAAATAAACCATAATATATTAAAAATAGACCAGTAATTAATCCTACAGATTTATTATTATAATATTTTATTCTATAATATCTTAACAAAACAAATAATATTAATCCTTCAAAAAGAGCTTCATATAATTGTGAAGGATGTCTAGGCAATTGATCTATAGCAGGATAAATTACAGCTAATGGAAATTCCGTAACTCTTCCATAAAGTTCAGTATTGATGAAATTAGCTAGTCTTCCAAAGAATAAACCAATTGGAGCAACGCCAGATATCAGATCAGAAAGATAAAAAAATTTTATTCCTTTGTATTTGCTGAAGATAAGCATTGATATGATAATTCCAATTAAACCTCCATGAAATGACATACCGCCTTCCCAAATGTATATTATACTTACAGGGTTTGATATTATTTCTGAAGTTTGATAAAAAAGTATGTAGCCTATTCTTCCACCTAGAATTACTCCCAATATTGACCATACGAAAAAATCATCTAATATTTTATCTTTAATTTTATTTTGTTGTTTATTATTTATTCTTTTTATAAAATAGAAGCCTAAGATAAATCCTGCAACATAAGCTAGGCTGTACCATCTTATTTGCAATATACCCAAAGAAAATAGGACTGGATCTATTGAAGGTTGTAAGAAAATCATTATAATTAAATAAACTATTTATATAAATATGGTTAACAAAACAAAAATTCTTTCAGATTTGTCTAAAATGGCATTAGATACAATGAGTACATTTTCAGGAATAAGGAAAGAAGTTGAAACGATTGTAAAATTAAGAGTTAATAAAGCTATCAATAAGATGAACTTAGTCAAAAGAGATGAGTTTGAAGTATTGCAAAAGCTTGTTCAAAAATTATTAATTCAAAATGAAAAATTAAATAAAAAACAAACTAAACTTAAAAAAAAAGCCAAAAAACCAAGAAAAAAAAATAAAAAGTAAAGAAAACCAGAATTATTCACAATTAATAACAAATTTATTTAATTATTTGTACGAAACCTAGTTTTTTTAAGTAATACAATATGTAGTATATAACTTATTTAATATACCATATAGAGTATGAGTATTGATATTTTTTCTCAAAATCCCATAGATATTGTAGAGGACGTTATACATAATAAAAATTGGAATTTTAGTAGATCTGATGCCCATGAGCTAGTTGCAGATATTTACACTAATATGTGCCAGTATAGATTATATTTTAATTGGTCAGAAAGCTTAAAGTCGATTAATTTTACAGTTACATTTGATATCAAATTTCCTCCAAACAAACACTCGGACATTTATGAACTTTTAGCAAAAATAAACGAAAAATTATGGATTGGACATTTCGATATTACTTCAAAAAGTGGTATTCTAGCATACAGGCAAACTTTCTTCCTTCCTCATGAAAATGATATGCTATTTAATCAGTTAGAAGATTTAGTAGATATCTCTATATATGAATGTGAAAAGTATTATCCAGCTTTTAATATTTTATTTTTTGAAGATACTTCTCCAGGTGACGCATTAGAATTATGTTCTACTGACATTATTGGTAGAGCCTAAATACTTTACTTTTTTATTTTATATCTTATTCATTATTTATGAATAAAATATTGTTAATTGGATGTGGCCATATGGGGTCGGCATTATTGCAATCATGGTATAAAAATTCCAAGAATATTTTTTCTATTATTGATCCAATTCAACATAAAAAAATAAAAAAAATTTATTCAAAAAGAGTTAAAACTTTTAAAAATATAAATGAAATTAAAAATACTAAAACTTTTGATATAATTATTTTAGCTGTAAAACCTCAAGTTATTGAAGGAGTATTAAAAGATTTTAAATTTTTGCATTTTAAAAAAAATATTTTATTTATGAGTATAATAGCAGGAAAAAAAATATCATTTTTTAAAAAATTTTTACCAACTGCAATACAGTTTGTTCGAGCCATGCCAAATATGCCAGCTTCAATTAATAGGGGGATGACTTGTTTAGTATCACATAGATCATTAAGTAAAAAAAATAAAATTCGTGCAACAGATTTATTTGAGATGGTCGGAAAAATTGTTTGGTTAAAAAATGAGAATGATATAGATAAAATTACTGCGGTATCAGGCAGCGGACCAGCTTACTATTTTTTATTTATAGATCTTTTTCAAAAAGCTGCTTTTGAAATAGGTTTAAGCAAAGATGTTTCTAAAAAATTAGTTGAACAAACAGCTTTAGGATCAATTGAGTTGTTATTTAAAAATAAAAAAAATGCAGAACAACTCACTAATATGATTGCAATAAAAGGGGGAACTACAGAAGCGGCAATTAGAAGTTTTAAAAAAAATAATTTATTAAAAAAAACAATTAAAAATGCTGTTAATTCTGCATTTAGACGCTCAAAAGAATTAGGCAAATAAATTAATTTATAATGGATCAGAATCTCATTCAATTAGCAGAAAAAACACTAATATTTTTGAAGAAAAATTCTTGGTCTTCTTTGGAAATTAATGATGTTTATAGTTTTTCTAAATTGAATAAAAAAAAATTTGAAGGTAAAATTAAAAGAAAAATAGATTTAATCAATAATATTATTTCATTTTTTGATCACAAATTGATTAAGGATTCAAAAAATATTGAACAATCAAGTAGTAAAGATATGATCTTTGAATTAATAATGTTAAGATTCGATATTTTGCAAAATTATAGAAAACAAATTCTTAATATTTATAATTCAATTAAAAGTAAACCACAGACAATAGTAATGATGCTTCCTAGTTTTCTTGAAAGTATGATTATGATGGCAAAAATTTCTAATATTTCTCTTAAGGGAATTAAAGGCAGTATTAAAATTAAAGGTTTATTAATAATATATTTTTCAAGTTTTTTAGTATGGAGTAGAGATAATACTTCTTCTTTAGAAAAAACGATGATGTCTTTGGATAAATATCTTAACCAAGCAGAAAAATTATTAAAAGTAGTGGGCAAATAATGGCTTACTTAAGTTATTCTGATTTTTTAAAATTAGATATAAGAGTAGGGACTATAATTAAGGCACATGAGAACCATAAATTAAATAACCCCTCGATTGTTTTAGAAATTGATTTTGGTCATGAAATTGGTATTAAAAAAAGCTCCGCTCAATTGATAGAAAATTATCAAGTTAAGAGTTTAATAAATAAGCAAATAGCAGCTGTAATTAATTTTGAACCTAAACAAATAGGGAATATAATGTCTGAAGTTCTTGTTCTTGGGTTTCCTGACTTGAATAATAAACCTATTCTTGTTTCACCAGATCAAAAAGTCGAAAATGGAGGTAAACTATATTAATATTATAATGGCAAATTAATAGTAGTTTTTAAACCACCTAGTTTAGATTTTGATAATTTAATATCTCCTCCATGTGCTCTAATAATATCTCTAGCTATAGTCATTCCTAGCCCACTTTCTCCTTTTAATTTATTTCTTGAAGGATCTAGAGTAAAAAATGGTTTAAAAACATTTTCATAATCTTTTTCAGGGATTCCCGGCCCATCATCAAAGATCTCTATATAACAACTGTCTTTATCGTTGGATAAAGTTACATGTATTTCATTCGAGTATCTCAAAGAATTTTCTATAAGATTTGAAATTGATCTTTTTAATTGTAAAGTTCTTCCTGATGTTTCAACATTGTTACTTATATTAATTTTTAAAATCTTATTTTCTAATTCTAAATTTTTATAAATATCTTTAATTAATTGTTCTAAATTTATTTGATCAATGGGTTCAGGAGTTTCTCCGCGAACAAAACTAACATAACTATCTAACATAGCAGTCATTTCATTAATGTTATATTCAAGCTCTTTTTTTGCAGATTGATCCTTCATTAATGATAATTGTAATTTCATTCTAGTTAGAGGAGTTCGGAGATCATGACTTACACCAGCTAACATGTCCGTTCTTTGTTTTAAAAATCTTTTAATTCTCGTTCTCATCTGATTAAATGCATTTGTAGTTTGTCTAATCTCAAGTGCCCCAGATCCTTTTAGTTCTGGAGCATCTAGTCCTCTACCAAAAGTCTCAGCTATGATTGATAATTTTTTTAGCGGTTTAATTTGACCTCTCATGAATAGATAAGAAATAAACAAAAGTACTAAAGAGGCAAAAATCATCCATAATAAAAAAACAAAAGCTGATTCATTGTATAATCTATCTTTATCAACATTTATAATTAATAAATCTTGATTTAATTGAATAAGAATTTTTGCACCTTGGTCAAGATTGCTCAAATCATAAATATATGGTTTATTAAGTTCTTCTAATTGTTGTCTTAATCTTCTGGAAAGAATCCCTCTTTCTGGACGGAAAGATAGAGGATTTAAATCAACATCTTTTTTATATTCTACCTTCATTTTAAAATCTTCTTTAGCAATTCTAATAGCTTTAAATTTTAGTCCTTGGTCAATTAATTTAACAACGACATTTATGTCTCCAACTACTGATTGTGCTAATCTTTTTGAAATAATAGTCCAAGATGTTTGATAAAAAATAAAAACAGTTAAAGTTACTAAAGTAACTAGTGGAACAAAAATTATAATAAGAGATCTGCCCAATAAAGAGGATGGTATTAGTTTTTTATATATCATTGTTCATGACAAATTAATTTGTACCCTTTTCCTCTTATTGTTTTAATAAATAGAGGTTGTTTTGGATTTTCTTCAATTTTATGACGAAGTCTCGTAATTTGAACATCTACTTTTCTTAATTCATTTTCATCAAAACTACTTTCAGTTAATTCCTCTCTTAAAACTATTTTATTTTTTTTCATTATTAATTTTATTAAAAGTTTATTTTCTCCTTCAGTTAAATACACATCATTTGTTTTATTTTTTAGCTGAAGAGTATTCAAATTAAAATTAAAATTTCCAAAAACAATTATATTTGATTTACTCTGATCATTTTCATACAGACCTAGTAAATTTTTAATACGAAGGAATAGTTCCTCAGGTTCAAAAGGTTTTGAAATATAATCATCTGCTCCAAGTTTTAATCCTTTAATTCTGTTTTCACTTTCACCCATAGCTGTTAACATTATAATAGGTATATTATTACTTTTTTTTATAACTTCAATTAGATCAATGCCATCACCCGTAGGCATCATTCTGTCAACAATAACTAAATCAAAGGTAAAATATCTAAAAATATCAATTGCAGATGAAAAATCGTCAGATAAAAAAACATTTAATTTTTTTTCAACTAAATAATCTTCTAATAATTCTCTAAGTCTTTTATCATCATCTACAATTAATATACTTTTATCCATTTACTTATAAATCATTTATTTGATCGAATTTTTTTTTATTTTTTTCATTAAGCATTTCATATAATATTATTTTAAATCCATTTATATTATCTTCATCTGCAAATTTTATAATATTTTTTATTTTATTTATTTGAATTGCAGAAAGTTTTTTTTCTAAATCTAATCCTTTTTTGGTTAATGATAAGTTTTTGGTTCTTTTGTCATTACCAATTGAGACTAAAATAAATTTTTCATCTACCAATTGATTCAGTACTCTTGACAAGCTTTGTTTAGTTATTTGTAATATTGATAAAAGTTCTTTGATAGTAATTTGTTTTTTTTTACCTACAAAGTATATTACTCTATGATGAGCTCTTCCAAAATTAATTTTGTCTAAAATTGCATCAGGGCCAGCTGTAAAGTCACGGTACGAGAAAAACATCAATTCAATAATTTTTCTAATCTCTTTTTCGCTTAGAAAAAGAGGGGTCAGCAATTTATTTAGGTCAGCCATATTGACTTAATTATGCATCACTGATACTCCATTGTCATTAAAAAATTATAACTTTTATTTTATAAATAATGGCAAAATCATTTGATAATCGCGATGGATGGATATGGATTGATGGGAAATTTGTTCCCTGGAGAGAAGCTACAATGCACGTTATTACTCAAGGATTGCATTACGCCAGCTCAGTTTTTGAAGGTGAAAGAGCTTATAATGGTAAAATTTTCAAATCTATAGAACATACAGACCGTTTATTTCAATCTGCTAAAATAGTTGGGATCAATATACCTTATACTAAAGATGAAATTAATAATTCTAAAAACCAATTATTAGAAAAAATGAATTTAAAAAACTGTTATGTTAGACCAATAGTATGGAGAGGATCGAATCAGATGGGCATTTCAACTGCTAATGCAGACATCCACGTTGCTATAGCTGTATGGGATGATTGGGCAAGTTATTTCAAAATTGAAGATAGGATAGAAGGATTAAAATTAATTACATCGCCATGGAAGCGCCCGTCCCCTGAAACTGCTCCAAGCCAAGCCAAGGCTTCAGGCCCATATTTAATCTGTACAATGTCTAAAGAATTTGCCGAACAAAAAGGATATCATGATGCATTGATGCTAGACTATAGAAATTATGTAGCGGAAGGAACAGGAGCAAATATTTTCTTTATAAAAGATAATAATATTTACACTCCAATAGCCGATTGTTTTCTAAATGGCATTACCCGCAAAACAGTTATAGAAATGTTAAAAAAACAGGGTTTTAATTTAACCGAAAAACACATTCTACCTGATGAAGTCAAAAATTATGATGAAGCATTTTTAACAGGAACTGCCGCAGAAATTACGCCTATTAAATCAATTGATAATGTTAGTTTTGCAACTGGTGAAAAAACATTATCATATAAATTTATGAATGATTTTACAGATTTAGTTAATTCGTCTATTTAGAATTTTTTAACCATTTATAACCTTCATTATAAAATTCTTTTTTCCAAAAAGGAGCATCTTTTTTTAAATGATTCATAATATAATTACATGCTTTAAAACTAGTATCTCTATGCATCGAAAATGTGGCTACCAATACAATTTTTTGATTAACTAATATTTTTCCATACCTATGTATTATTAAAGAGTCTATAACATTCCATTTTTTTATAGCCTTAGTAGTTATATCTTCTAAAAGAGGAATCGCCATTTTCTTGTAGACTTCAAGATTAATTGAGGTAACTTTTTTCTGATTATTTATATTCCTTACATAACCAATAAACGTTGAAATAGCACCTACTTCTGGATATTTTGATTTTATATTATTTATTTCTTTTTCTATATTAAAATCTTTTTTTTGAATCTTAATCATCATCCCCCACTTACAGGAGGAAAAAGAGCGATCTCATCTTTTGGTTTTATGGGTTTATTATCTCTAGTATATTTTAGATTAATAGCTATTTGAATCATTTCATTTTTTTGTAAATATTTTTTTAATTTTGGATATCTTTTAGATAAAACTTTTTTTAATTTGTTTATATCAGTGATTTTTACATCATTAATTATTTCTTCTTCAATTTCAGTGATATTTTTAATCCAAGCAAAATATTTTATTATCATTAAAAATGTTTCATCCCAGATTTTAAGTAATCATAACCTGTATATAAAGTTAGCAATGCTGCAACCCATAATGCTATTTTACCAATTAATATTATTGGCAGAATAGAAATACTACTTTCGCTTAATATTAAAATTCCTAAAGCAACTAATTGAAGAGAAGTCTTTAATTTTGCAATTTTAGAAACTGGTACACTTACTTTTATACCTGCTAAATATTCTCTTAAACCAGATACAGCGATTTCTCTCAATAGTATTATTAGTGCAGGAATTGTTTCCCAGCCAGCAATAACTTCTTTTGAAGTTAGAATTAATATTACAGCTGCAACTAAAAGTTTATCTGCAATAGGATCAAGAAAAGTGCCTAAATTTGAAACTTCATTTCTTATTCTTGCAAAGTATCCATCAAAGTAATCTGTTATTCCAGCAAGACAAAATAATATGAAAGCTAACCATCCGTATATAGGGCTTTTTAAAAAAATAAAAATTACAATGATAGGAATTACTAAAATTCTAGAAAGAGTTAATATATTTGATAGATTTATTTTCATTAAATTAATTACTAGCTTAACTTTATTTTATTAGCTATGAAAAAAATCATAAATTTTGTTAGCAATTTTATCAGTAATATTTTCCACTGACCTTATTTCACTTAAATTAGCTTTTTTTAATTTTTGCAAAGAACCAAAATGCAACATTAAAGATTTTTTTCTTTTTGGTCCAATATTAGGGATTTCATCAAAAATTGATTTAAAAGCAGTATTTTTTCTTCTAGATCTGTGACTAGTGATAGCAAAACGATGAGCCTCATCTCTTATGCGTTGTATAAAATATAAGAGTGAGTCATTTTGCTTTAAATTTATATTTTGATTATCTGTATGTATAATCTCTCTACCTAAATTTCTTTCCCTTCCTTTTGAAACGCTTATAAGTTTAATATCATTGATTTTTTTTTCATCAAATATTTTTTTTACTTTGTTATATTGCCCTCTACCCCCATCAATAATGATAATATTTGGTAAAATTATATTTTTATCTTTTTTGTAATTTTTTAATCTTCTATTTAACACTTCTTTCATCATATAATAATCATCTGATAAAGAAATTGGATTTTTTTGACCATCATACCTTATATTATATTTTCTATAGTTTTTTGGACTAAAGCCATTTTGATCAACGACTATCATGGCACCAACTGAATCTTTTCCTTGAATATGAGAATTGTCATAGACTTCAATTCTTTCAGGCATTTTCGAAAGCTTTAAAAATTCTTTTATTTTTGATAAAGCATTTTTATGATTTTCAAGACTTGCTTTTTTAATTTTGATATTTTCTTTTGCATTATTTTCAGCTAGCTTAATATGTTTGTGTTTTTCTCCTGTTAAAGGTTTTTGTATTATTATTTTTTTATTATTTTTTGAACTCAAAAAATTTTCAGCATCTTTAAAAAATTTTGAATTTAGATTAATTAATATTTTGGGTGGAATTTCTTTGTTAGAATAAAATTGATATAAAAATGACTCCAAAATTTCTTCTTCTGTTACATTATTTTCGTGAATAGGAAAAAAAGATTTATTGCCATAATTACTTCCGTTTCTATAAAACATTCCAAATATACAACTCTTTCCCTCATGCATTTTTATAGCAAAAATATCAATATTTCTCATATCTTTGATATAAACAGATTGGTATTTTTGTATTTGGTTTATTGATTTTATCCTGTCCCTTAATCTTCCTGCCTCTTCATACATTTGTTTGGTACTTGCTATTTTCATTTGTCTTTCAAGTTTTTTTTTGATCTTATTAGTATTTCCATTTAAAAATTTTTTTGCGTCTTCAATACTTTCTTTATATTCTGATTCATTAATATAATTCACACAAGGAGCACTACATCTTTTAATGTCATATAGTAAACATGGTCTTTTTCTGTTGTTAAAATAACTTTCCGAACAACTTCTTAATAAAAATGATTTTTGCAATGATATCAATGTATAGTTGACAGCTGAAGGACTAACGAAAGGACCATAATATAAACCTTTTATTTTTTTTGCGCCCCTATATTTTAATAAACGAGGATATTTATATTCTTTGTTGATTAGGATATAAGGAAAAGATTTGTCATCCCTTAATATAATATTAAATCTAGGCTTATGTTTTTTTATTAAATTACATTCTAATAAAAGTGCTTCAATTTCATTATTAGTAACAAAAAAATTCATATGTTTTGTGAGGCCAACCATTCTTTGCAGTCTTCTTGTAAGGTTGTTTAAGGAAGTATAATTTATAACTCTTTTTGCAAGATTTTTTGCCTTACCTATATATAATATCTCATTTTGATGATCTTCCATCTGATAAACGCCTGGTTTATTAGGCAGAGTCTTAGATATATATTTTATAATCTCTTGACCTTTTAAGTTTTCGTTTTTTTCCATATAATTTATTTTTTTATCTGTATTATTAGATAATTATATTATAGTTCAAATAAATATTTAAATTGAATACAATTATATTTTTCTTTAAATAAATTATAGGAGAATAAAATGGCAAAAATGACTACAGAAGAAGCTTTTGTGAAAGTACTGCAAATGCATGGCATTGAGCATGCTTTTGGGATTATAGGATCTGCATTTATGCCAATATCTGATTTATTCCCTAAGGCAGGAATAACCTTTTGGGATGTAGCTCACGAGTCAAATGGTGGATTAATTTGCGATGGGTATACAAGGAGTACTGGAAAGATAGCAATGTGCATTGCCCAAAATGGTCCAGGTGTAACTGGATTTGTTACGCCAATTAAAACTGCATACTGGAATCACACTCCAATGTTGCTAGTAACTCCTCAAGCGGCAAATAAAACTATAGGACAAGGAGGGTTTCAAGAAGTTGAACAAATGAATTTATTTAAGGACATGGTTTGTTATCAAGAAGAAGTAAGAGATCCTTCCAGAATGGCAGAAGTTTTAAATCGTGTAATAGAAAAAGCAATAAGAGGATCTGCTCCTGCACAAATTAATGTTCCCCGCGATTTATGGACTCAAGTGATTGATATTCACTTACCTCCAATTATTAGAATGGAGAGACAAGCGGGCGGTGAAAACGCAATATTGAAAGCAGCTGAATTATTATCTAAATCTAAATTCCCTGTTATTCTGTCTGGCGCCGGCGTTATACTTGCAGATGCAATTGGAGATTGTAAATCTTTAGCAGAAAAACTCGATGCACCTGTTGCTTGTGGTTATCAACATAATGATAGCTTTCCAGGAAGTCACCCTTTGGCCATTGGACCTTTGGGTTACAACGGTTCGAAAGCGGCAATGGAAATTATTTCAAAAGCTGATGTAGTACTGGCTTTAGGAACTAGGTTAAATCCATTCTCTACCCTTCCTGGCTATGGAATAGATTATTGGCCAAAAGAAGCGAGCATTATTCAAGTAGATATTAATTCTGATAGAATTGGACTTGCTAAAAATATCAGTGTAGGAATTTGTGGTGATGCAAAATTAGTATCAAAACAAATCTATAACAAGCTTTCTTCTGACGCAGGAGATAATGGAAGAGATGAAAGAAAAGCTTTTATTCATCAAAAAAAATCTGCTTGGCTCCAAACTTTAACAAGTTTAGATCATGAAGAAGATGATCCTGGCACATCTTGGAACAATGATTCTAGAAAAAGAGATCCGGATAGAATGTCACCTAGAATGGCTTGGAGAGCTATCCAAGCAGGACTTCCAAATGATGCAATAATATCTAGTGACATAGGAAACAATTGTGCAATTGGAAATGCTTACCCCACATTTGAAAAAGGAAGAAAATATTTAGCGCCAGGTTTGTTCGGCCCTTGTGGATATGGATTTCCTTCTATTTTAGGCGCTAAAATAGGCTGCCCTAATACACCAGTTGTAGGCTTTGCTGGTGATGGCGCATTTGGAATTAGTATGAGTGAAATGACTTCTTGCAATAGAAAAGAATGGCCAAATATCACAATGGTTATTTTTAGAAACTATCAATGGGGAGCAGAAAAAAGAAATTCAATATTGTGGTATGAAAACAATTTTGTAGGAACCGAATTAGATCCTGAATTAAGCTATGCAAAGATTGCAGAAGCTTGTGGTTCAAAAGGTGTAATAGCTAAAACTCCAGAAGAACTAACTAATGCTATTAAATTTGGGTGCGATGATCAACAAAAAGGTATTACAACATTTATTGAAGTTATTCTTAATCAGGAATTAGGAGAACCTTTTAGGAGAGATGCGATGAAAAAGCCAGTTGAGGTAGCAGGTATAAACTCTTCAGATATGAAAAATTAAATTTTTTTTTGTGTATATATTTTTATTAATTTTAGGTGGAATTGTTTCTTTAGGTTTTGGCGCAGAAATAATTGTAAGAAGTTCAATAAATTTAGCAAATATTTATAAAGTAAGCGGTTATTTTATTGGTTTTACAGTTATTGCTTTAGGAACAAGTCTTCCAGAATTTGCAGCAACTCTACAAGCTCTGAATGTTGTCAACAGTCTTGGAATTGCTCTTGGAAATATTATAGGTTCAAACATAGCAAATATACTTTTAATTTTAGGAGTTGTTTCCATCATTAATCCAATTATTTTTCCGGATAAACAAGGTCAAAGAAATCAAACCTTGGTTGTTCTTATTGTAACTTTAGTTGCAACTAGTATTTTTTATATTTTGCTTAATGATCCGACATCTAATACTAAGATTTATGGAATATTTTTAATTATAATTTTTTTAGTATTTTTATTTATACAATATAAAAATGAAATTTTAGATAAAACTGAAACTTCTTCAGAGCCTAAATCTTCACAATTCATGTCATATTTATATTTAGTAATTGGTCTTATTTTTCTTTATTATGGTTCAAAATATTTTATTATTGGATCAAAGCAATTTGCTTTATCTTTTGGAATTTCAGAATCAATTATTGGTTTAACATTGGTCGCATTTGGCACATCTTTGCCTGAACTTGCAACTGGCGTAGTTGCAGCATTAAGAAAACAATCTAGTTTAGCAGTTGGAACAATTTTGGGTTCAAACATTTATAATATTGTAGGAATTTTTGCTTTGATTCTTTTTATGAAATCAGGTCCATTCCCATCTGGTTCTTCTATTTTATTAATTAATATTACAATTATGACAATTATAACAATTGTTTTTGTTTATAGAGTTAGATTTGGTTTTAGCGTATTTCAAATTAAACCATTTCACTTAGGTAAAAAAAGTGGAGTATTTTTCATCACATTATATGCAATTTATATTTTTTATAATTATATAAATTAATTATTTATAATAAATTTTTTTCTTCTAAAACTTTTCTAGCTACTTTAAAACATTCTAACGACTGAGGAACACCGCAATAAATTGCTATGACGTGAATAATTGCACGAATTTCTTTTTTTGTTACACCATTTGTTATAGCTCCCCGGCAATGTATTTCCCATTCATTCATCTTGCCAAGCGCTCCAATCATAGATAAATTCATCATTGATCTTGTTTTAGGATCAATAGTTTCGTCTCCCCATCCAAAACCCCAGCACCATGCAGTCATTGCTTCTTGAAATGGTCTTGTAAAATCATCAGCATTAGCTAAATTTTTTTCAACATATTCAGATCCCAATGTTGCTTTTCTTTTTTCTAATCCTTTTTTAAATAAATCATCATCCATAAGCACTCCTAATTTAAATATTAATTAAACAATATCATCTGGAGGTATTAGTACAAGCTTACCTACAAATT
>PTKX01000018.1 GCA_002938195.1 Alphaproteobacteria bacterium MarineAlpha5_Bin7
TTCACACATCAAAACCCTCAGATATGCTGCCCGAGCTACAAGGAAGGTTGCCCATAAGAGTAGAATTAGACAGTCTTTCAAAAGATGACTTCAAATTAATATTAACAGAAACCCAAAACAGTCTAATAAAACAATATGTTGGTTTGCTTGGAACTGAAAAAGTAGAATTAAATTTTGTTGAAGAGGGTATTAATAAAATCGCAGAGCTTGCGACTGAGATAAATCAAAATGTTGAAAATATTGGGGCAAGAAGGCTGCATACAATTATGGAAAAGTTGTTAGAGGATATAAGCTATAATGCCTCAGATATGAGCGCTCAAAAGGTAGACATTGACACAGAATATGTTGAAAAAAATCTAGGTGAATTAATTAAAAGTCAAGACCTGTCAAAATTTATACTTTAATTATTGATTTTTAAATCAACCTTGCCTAACCATCAGGTGTGATAAAAAAATTTAAAATTGAGTTGTTTGTTTTGGTGGTTCTTTTTTTAAGTATTTTTATTTCTTATAATATAGATCTTGGGCTGTACAAATATTTTAGTGGTTTTGATAATTCTCTACAACAGATCTATTTGAAAGATTTTTTTGTAAAAATTACAGTATTAGGAGAATCTCAATGGTATTTTTTTCTATCTATTCTTTTAATGATATTTGCTTTCATTTTAGATAAAGGCAATTTTCTTATTAGACTAAAAAAACATAAAAAAGTTTACTTTGATATCGGTTTGTTTTTATTTGTTTCTTTGTTGGTAACTGGATTTTTAACACAATTGTTAAAACATATTGTTGGAAGGGCGAGGCCAAACTATTCTTCTTTTGATGGTTCGGTGGGTTTTGATTTTTTAAATTTTAATTCAAGCTTTCACTCTTTTCCTTCAGGGCATGTATCAACTATTTTTGTTGTTGCTTTGGTTTGTGCTTTTTTTCTTTCAAGACTAAAATATTTTTTTATTCTTTTTGCTTTTATAGTTGGTTTCAGCAGAATTGTTGTTGGAGCGCATTTTTTTACAGATGTAATAGGGGGGATAATTATTGCCTATATAGGGTTTAAATTATCTAAAATTTTTTTAGAAAAATATTTTCCAGTCAGCTCTTTAACCCACAAATATGTTTTTATAAATAACAGAATTTTTCTTGTCTTGGTTTTTGTTGTTTCGGGAATGATTGTGTTTTCCGTTGGGCCCTCTTTAGACATTTATTTAAGCAGTCTTTTTTATTTTGGTGATAATCAATTTTTACTTCAGAGCTACTATGATATTACAATATTTTTCAGAAAAATTCTGCTCAGAGCTATTATAGTTTACATGCTGATATTGCCTTTTGTTTCAATGTTTTTGCCCATTAAGCAGCTTTTTTTTAATTATAATTTTAAACCAAAAGATATTTTTTTTATCTGGGTGTTTGGTCTTATAAATATTGTTTTGGTTGTAAATCTTTTGTTAAAAAGTTTTTGGGGAAGGGCAAGACCTGGTGAAATACTTCAATTGGGAGGAAAAGAGGATTTTACTGCGTGGTATGAAATATCTGATGCATGTTCTAAAAACTGCTCGTTTGTTTCTGGAGATGCTGCTGTTGGGTTTTCAGTCATTGTGCTATATTTTTTAACAAATAAAGTTATATTTATTTGGATGTCTTTAGTATTGGGTTTTTCTCTTGGCTTAATAAGAATTCTGGAGGGCGGTCATTTTGTAAGTGATGTTTTGGGCGCATTGATAGTTGTGTATTTTCTTTTTTATTTTCAGATAAAATTTTTAAAAAATGATAAAAGCTAATAATTTAATTTTGCTTTGCGCTATTTTTATAATTTTTAAAATTATATCAATTTTTTTTACTCAACACGATTTGTTTGGCGATGAGGCACAATATTGGCTGTGGTCCAAAGAATTAGATTTAGGTTATTTTTCTAAACCGCCTTTGTTGCCGTGGATTATTTTTTTAGTTTGTTCTGTTTTTGGAAATAGTTTTTTTGTAATCAAGCTTATTCCAGTATTTTTTTATATCTTAACCTCTTATGTTGTCTTTCTGATATCAAAAAAATTGTGGGGAAACAAAAATCTTGCGGCTTTAGCTGGTTTAACTTTTTTTGTAATGCCCGCAGTATCTTTTTCCTCTTTTATTTTGTCAACCGATGTTTTGTTGATTTTTTTTTGGTCTATGTCTTTGTTGCAGCTCTTGGTTGTTTTAGAAAAGCCGTTTAGAATTAATTTTATTTTTTTAGGCTTCTTTGTTGGTCTAGCCTTTTTATCAAAATATGCTGGTATATATTTTTTCCTGTGTTTGTTTCTTTTATTTTTTGAAAAAAAAGTTAGAGAACTTTTTTATAAAAATATATTTTCATTCTTTTTGTTTATCTTTGTTTTTTTGGTTGTTGTTTCCCCCAATATTGTTTGGAACCTCAACAATGGTTGGATAACTTTCGATCATACGGCAGACAATGCTGCTCTAGATAGAATTAATTTAAATTTTTCAAACGGGTTTGTTTTTATTATTAGCCAGATCATTATGGTCGGTCCATTAATTTTTTTTGCTTTTTGTTTTTTTTTTAATAAGCGCCTAATAGATGATTTTAACAACAGGTTGCTTTTTTACTTTTCCGTTCCAATTTTTTTAATTGTTTTTGTTGAAGGAATCCTTGTAAGAGCTAACGCAAATTGGGCCGCCGTTTCTTTGGTTGCTTTTTTAATACTTTTTGTTGGAGTTGTGTTTCATTCTAGTAAAAAAGTTTTATCAATTAACAATTTATTTAACCTCCTGGTTGGATTTAGTTTTTTTTACCTTATTGCAACAAGCTCAACGATTGGGCCCTTCAAAAGAATAAGTGGTGTTACGTCTTTAGCGGAAGACCTTCGATCAAATAATATTAATGAGTTTGGTCGACTAGTTGTTAGTGACCGAATGCTTTTTTCTAACCTGAGGTTTATTTTTTATGAGGATCCAATTATTTTTTACACCCCATACAAGCAAAATTCAAAAATTGGTCACCATTTTCAAAAAACAAACCCCCTTCCTGTGGGGATTAATAAAAATTTTATTTTTATTGGGCACAAGGAAGACATAATTTACCTTGAAAATGAATATAAGATTAGATTGGTTGACAAAAAAAATTATAAATTTTTAAAAAATGAATTAAGCGTTTATGAAGTTTCTTTTTAATATAGTTATATTTTTGTTTCTTGTGTGCTCACAAATAAATGCAGAAACTGCTCATAAGGTAAAAAATGGCTTTGATGAAGTTTATAATATAGAGGTTGGAAAAATAGATATAGGAACGCTCTATTTTAGGCTCTTTATTTCTGATGAAAGGTATGAGGTTTCAATAAGCGTTGAAGACAGGGGGTTGTTCTCAGGCATATATAGATTTAAAGGCAAATATGATGCATTTGGACAAATAAAAAATGGCATATTTGTTCCTGAAAAATATAATCAATCTTGGAAAACTAAAAAAAAGAATAGTGAAATAAATATTTTTTTTGAAAACGGAATTATAAATTCATTTAAAATGCTGCCTGTAGAAAATGAGCAGCCAAGAATTGATTTTATGAGATTAGAAGATTATAACGATCCAATAACCTCTTTTGTTAGTATATTAACTGGTAATACAAAAACACAAACAATAGATGGCAGAAGAGTTTATTCTATGAATGTTTCTAGTTCAAAGGCTGTCGAAAAAGGGGTTTATAAAAAAATAATAATTAATAATTATAAAAATATTTGGGCAGACCACAAAAGAAAAAATTTAAAATATATAGAGGTGGTTCAAGGGGTTGGTGCATTAAGTGCCGACCCTCCTTTGTTGATAAAAATTAAGCTAAATGCTTTTTCAGTAACGCTAACAAGGCATTAATTTTTTTGTTTTCTTAAATAAACAAAAAAGGCTCCGTCTCCACCGTATTTTGGGTTTGCTTGTTGTATGTTTAATATTTTGTTTGAGTTGCTTTTGTCCTCTGCCCAATTAACAAAATTTTTCCTAATCTTTCCGTGGTATAATTGTTCGCCGCACAACCCAGATCCGCCCGTGGATTTGAGGCCTTTTCCGGTTACAAACAACAGGCACCTAAGGTTTTTTTTGAAACACTCTTCAACCGTTGCTTCAAAAACACTTTTAGCTTCGTTTAAAGAATATCCATGCAGATCAATTTTTTTATCAATTGGAATCATTCCTTTTTTAAGTTTTTTGTTTGTTTTGTTTGTTTCGATTTTATGTTCATATTTTTTTTTGTGCCTTGCTATGGTTTCTGTCTTGAGGGTTGTCAGTTTTTTTGCTTTTTCTGATTTCCTCGATATACTTTCTTTTTGTTCGGGAATTGGCCTTGTTATTCTGTTTGTTTTTTTAATAGGCCTTGTTCCTTTTAAGGATAATAAAAATAAGTCGCTATTTTTTTCTTTTGTCATTTTTATGGTTTAGCAGGATATTAATTAGTAGCTCTACTCTCTTTGGGGTTTGTAAATACCACAAACTGTTTAACATTTCCATAGCAGCTAGGTGTGGTTTTTTTTCAATCAAATATTTATTAAATTTTTTAAACTTCGTTGTTTTATTAATCCCTAATTGAAAAATCATTTCTATTAAAACTTCTTGTACATTTTTTTTAAACCCTTTGTTTGCATAATTTTTTTTAAAATCATATATAGTTTTATTAAAATCATTTTCGAAGATCTCGCCGAGGTATTTTTCGGAATATTTCTTTTTTTCTAAAAAGTCTTCATTTTTTTTTATAAGGTGTCCATAACCAATTGTTCGGTAGCCAAGTTGATCGTAATAGGGGGTGTTGATGTATCCTTCGTTTTTTTTTATTCTGTTTTTTATTTTTTTTAGGTTTATCAAACTATGTTGATGCCAAAAGCCATTTTGGGTCATCGTTATTTATGCGCTTTTGAAATGTCCATGTATCTAGTTTTTTTGTCAAGGTGTTTTCGTTGTTGTCTTTGAATTGTTCGCTGATAAAATTTATACAAATATTTATATAAAGTGTATCAATTTTTACCTTTTCAACTTTATCGATAGCTATTGAATAGAATTGCCATTCTTGGTCATCGTGTTTTTCGTCTATAGCCTTTTCAAATGATCGGTAGACATCTTTTGTTAAAAGATTTTTTAATGTTTTTTTGTCGCCAGAATTAAAGGCGTTTATGATTGTTTCAAACGCTGACTTTGCCCCTTCTAGAAACTTGTTGTGATCAAAGTGTTTTAGAGCTTGGTAAGCTTTTTTTAGCTCTACTAAATTATCAGGAAGTTTTGGAATTGATTGTTCGGGGTTTTTTTGAGGCGGGTTTTCGCTGATGTTTGTTTTTTGGGTTTTTTCAAAACCAGTTCTTTTTCCTAATACGTTTTTTAACCTAAATACTAGAAAGGCGGCGATGCCTGCAAAAATAATAATATCAAAAATTTGTAAATCACCATACATATCTACCTATATAATTAACTTAGTCTCATTTTAGTAGTCTAATTTGTTCCATAATGCGTTTTTTATGTTTTTAACAAAGTTTTTGTGAGACTGTATTTCCTTTTGGCTTGCAAAAACCTTTGCCAGCTCTTTTTTTCCTTTGTCGTTTTTGGTTGTGGTATTAGAAGCGCTGTTAACGGGGCTTTTTAGCTCTAAGGTGGTTTGTTTACCGCCCTTTAGCTCTAAATAAACTTCCGCCAAAAGATTACAATCCAAGAGTGCGCCGTGTAGTTTTCTGGCGCTCAAATCAATATCAAATCTTTTACAAAGATAGTCTAGGTTGGCAATTCTGGTTTTAAGTTTTTTTCTTGCTAATGCAACGGTGTCGACAACTTCATTTTTAATTGAAGGTTTGTTGATGATTTTAAGTTCATTGTTTAAAAAACCTAGATCAAATTCTGCGTTATGTATTATTAATGTATCATTGCTTAAAAAGTTTAAAAGCTCATCTACGCTATCTTCAAAAGGTTTGTGTTTTTTTAAAAATTCATTTGTAAGCCCGTGTATTTTGGTTGCGCTTTCAGTTATTAATTTTTCCACAGAACAATAAAATTGTAAGTTATTTCCAGTTTTAATGTGGTTTGTCAGCTCAACACAACCTACCTCGATAATTCTGTCGCCCTTTTTATAATCAAGCCCTGTTGTTTCGGTGTCTAGTACTACTTCTCTCATTTTTTTATACTTAACAGTTTTATTTTTTTTAATGCAAGTGTTATTTCCCTGTAAGTCTCTTTTTTTGTTTTTGAGGTGTTAATAACAAAATCTGACTTGTTTTTTTTTAAAGAATCTTTGGTTTGATTTTGTAGTATTTTAAGCAGCACGCTTTTGTTCATCCCCTTTCTTTTTAACGCCCTTTGCATTTTTAGTTTTTTTGTTAGCGTTAATAGAATTATATAATCACAAATATTGGTTAAACCCGCCTCAAACAAAAGTGGTATATCAAGAATTACAGTTTGTGTTTTTTTCTTTCTGTGATTTTTTAAGAATCTTTCCCGAGACTTTCTTACTTCGGCGTGAATAAATTTCTCTATTTTTTTCTTTTTTACCTGATTGTTAAAAATTTCTTGTCTAATTAAAGATTTGTTTATTTTTTTTCGTTTTATGGCTTGGTTCAATTTGTTTTTTTTTAAAAAATTAATAAAAGACCTGGATGGAGAAGAATAAATTTTTTTTACAATCGCGTCCGAATCATGAATTGGCCACCCTCTTTTTTTGAGAAATTTTACAATTGTGGTTTTGCCGGACGCAATTCCCCCAGTTAAGCCAACCTTAATCACCCTTTTATTCTCTTTAAAATCTTGGTTTTTAGGGCGCTGTCTTCTGAAGGCATAATACCAAACCAACTAAAAAAGCAGGGTCTTGCTTGATTTATTAACATGTCAATTCCATAAACTTTTGTTTTTGCGTTTGTAAAATGTTTTAAAAATTTTGTTTCTTTGGGTTTGTAGACAATGTCGCAAACTTCAATGCTTTTGTTGATTTTCTTTATTTTCAAGTCTGAAAAAACATTTCTTGGTGTTGTGTTAATTATTAAATAAGAGTCTTCTGTGTGATCTTTTATTTTTTTTATGGAGTGGGTTATTTTTTGTGAGAATTGTGAAAATTGAATTTTTCTTTTTGTTCTGTTAAAAACAATTGTGTTTTCCTTATAGTATTTTCCCATCTGCAACAAACCGTAAAGCACGGCCTTTGCGGCACCACCGTAGCCTATAAGTATTATTTTTTTTTTATTAATTTTTTTTTTGTGTTTTAATCTTTTTTTTTGATAAGCTTCTAAAAACCCTTTCCAATCAGTGTTTGTTCCATAATATTTTTTCTTTTTTATTGTTATACAATTAACTGCCCCAATGGTTCTTGAGTGTTTGTCCATTTTATCAAGCAGCTTTATTGCCTTTTCCTTAAAAGGTATTGTTATGTTAACCCCAACAAGGTTTTTTTCTTTTAGTATTTTTTTTATATCCTTGTTAAAGTTTTTTTCTTTTATTATCTTGTGTTTATAGACTGCATTAATATTATATTTTTTAAACCAGTGATTAAAAATTAAAGGCGAGAGGCTTTTGTCCACCCTAGTTCCTATTACGTATGCCTTTTTTCTGTTCATTTTTTTATATTAAACTTTTTTAGAAATTTCAAAAAGGGAAAAAGAGGGAGGCCCATAACATTAAAAAAATCTCCACTGATGTTTTCAATGATATTTGGTCCTTCTTTTTCAACCCTATAACACCCAACCGATTTTAAAACTGATTTTCCACACAGCTTAAGGTATTTTTCTACCTCTTTTTCTGAAAGATTTCTGATTTTAACTGTTGATTTTTGTGTTTTAAACCAAACCAATTTATTGTTGTAATAACAGGCTGCAGAAGAATATATGTTGTGTTTTTTTCCAGAAAGGTGAAGGATTTTGTTTTTTGCCTCTTTTATGTTTTTCGCTTTGTTAATTATTTCTCCTCTAAAATAAATTGCTGTATCCACCCCCAGTATCAAGGTGTCTTTTTTTTTTATACTTTTTGCTTTTTCTTTTGCTAAAAACTCGGTTAATTTTTTAGCGTTGTTTTTGTTTTTATTTTTTTGTTTTAACTCTTCTTCGTTAACCTTTGGTTTTGTTTGTTGAAACACCACGTTATTTTTTTTTAAAATAGCCGCTCTTGACGAGCTTTTGCTTGCAAGTATAAAGTTTTTGTTAAGAAACATGTTTATAAGTGTCTTTTTTATTCATGATATTCACATTAAGAAAAAATTAATTGTTTCTTATTGTTTTTTCTTAACAATATATAATATTTTTATTTTCTTTTTGTGTTTTTTTACCCTGCCATTTATTAAATTTTTACTAATATCTTTTCCTTGTTTTTAAAGGTGGGTATTCTTTGTTTTTTACATTAAAATCAATGTTTTAAGGGTTTTGTTGGTGTAGTTGTTCTTTTGTGTATAAAAATAATAAGAGTGTATAAAAATAAAGAAAAAGCGTTGTTTTTTTTGAAATATAGTATTCCACAACACCAAATACCAACAATATTTAAATAAATAATAAAATTATTTTTGACAATTGTATAAATTCAAAATATTAGATTATTTTCTTTTCAATCCCCCACAAAAAAATATGAGACTACAAGAATTAAAAAATAAAAATCCAGAAGAGCTTTTAAAGCATGCTGAAAAATTAGAAATAGAAAACCCTTCTGCATACAGAAAGCAAGATTTAGTTTTTGCTATACTTAAAAAAATTGCCCAAGATGGAGAAACAATAGAGGGTGTTGGGATAATAGAAATTATGCAAGATGGTTTTGGATTTTTAAGATCTCCAGAATCAAACTATCTTCCTGGTCCTGATGATATTTATGTCAGCCCAGGGCAAATAAAAAAATTTAGTTTAAGAACTGGCGATGGTATTGAGGGCGAAATAAGAGCGCCAAAACAAGGTGAAAGGTATTTTGCTTTAATAAAGATTAACACCATTAATGGGTCTGAGACAGAATTAGTAAAAAACAGAATTAATTTCGAAGATCTTACTCCTTTATACCCCGAGTCAAGATTTAGACTAGAACAAGAAAAACCCATGCCAGATTTAACTGAAAGAATTATTGATATAATTGCCCCGCTAGGAAAAGGACAAAGGCAACTAATTGTAGCACAGCCATTCACAGGAAAAACAATTATTATGCAAAAAATTGCTAATGCTATCACCGCAAACAGCCCCGAAACTAAACTAATAGTTTTATTAATAGATGAAAGGCCAGAAGAGGTTACTGATATGGCTAGATCTGTAAACGGGGAAGTCATAAGCTCAACCTTTGATGAACCTGCTTCACGACACGTACAAGTAGCTGAAATGGTTATTGAAAAAGCTAAACGATTGGTTGAATACAAAAAAGACGTTGTAATTCTTTTAGACTCCATTACCAGACTGGGAAGAGCATACAACACGGTTGTACCTTCAAGCGGAAAGGTATTAACAGGCGGGGTCGATGCAAACGCACTACAAAGGCCTAAAAGATTTTTTGGTGCCGCAAGAAATGTAGAAAAAGGAGGATCTTTAACAATAATAGCAACAGCCTTGATTGATACTGGAAGCAGGATGGATGAAGTTATTTTTGAAGAATTTAAAGGAACAGGCAACAGTGAAATTGTTTTAGACAGAAAACTAAGTCAAAAAAGAACCTACCCAGCTTTTGATATCGGAAAATCAGGAACAAGAAAAGAAGAATTGTTGATAGAAAAAGATGATTTAGGAAAAATATTTATTTTGAGAAAAATTCTTGCCCCAATGGGCGTTACAGAAGCAATGGAATTTTTGTTAGACAAAATGAAAAGCACAAAAGATAACAACGACTTTTTTCAAAGCATGGGAAAAAAATAAAACTAAGTTCCACAAAAAGTTTTATAACCCAACCCACTACCCTTAGGAACAGTTTGGTATTTAGAATCCAACCACCTGACATCATACGGTTGTTTTAAAACATTCACAAAATCAATGAAGGGATTTATATTATTATTGGTAACCGCCTCATACAAAACACTCTCAACCATTTGGTTTCTTGGTATTATTACAGGGTTGTTTTTTTGCATCAATGTAAATGAATCAAATCCCTCTTTTTTTAATTCACCCAATCTTATTTTCCAATCTTTAATCCAACCAACAAAATCTTCTTGCAAGTATTGTTTTTCGTAAAAATCTTTTTTAGTTGAAATGTCACAAAAAGTGTTCGTGTAATCAGCCCCGCCTTTTTCCATCCATGCCAAAAGCCTTTTCACCAAAACATCATCATCACCCACGCCTGACAAACCAACCTTTTTAAACATCATAGAAAACCATTTTTTTTTAAACATACTATCAAAATCTGAAAAAACATCTGTTACCATCTCAATAGCAGTTTTTTGATTTTTATCTATTAGCGGCAACAAGGTTTCTGCAAAACGTAAAAGATTCCAATGTGTTATTATAGGCTGGTTGCCAAAAGAGTAGCGACCAGCATAATCTATAGAGCTAAAAACAGCTTCACGACTATAACTATCCAAGAAGGCACAAGGACCATAATCAATTGTTTCACCAGAAACAGCAACATTGTCGGTATTCATTACACCATGAACAAAACCAACCCTCATCCAATTTATAACAAGATTGGTTTGTTTTTTTGTAACGCTTTTTAACAAATCTAAGGCGGGGTTTTTTGAATCAATCAATTCGGCAAAATGTCTTTTAATTGTATATTTCATCAAGGCCTCTAGGGTTTTGTAGTCTTTTTTTGCTGCAGCAAATTGAAAAGTTCCTATTCTAATGTGGCTTGAAGCAACCCTTGTGAGTATTGCTCCTGGAAGCGGATTTTCACGCATTACATCTTCGCCAGTTTTAACAACAGCAAGGGCCCTTGTTGTTGGTATCCCCAAACCAAACATTGCCTCACTAACAAGGTATTCCCTTAAAACAGGACCAAGTGCGGCGCGTCCGTCCCCCTGTCTTGAGTAGGGCGTTTTACCTGAACCCTTTAACTGTATATCAAATCGTTTTTGTTTTTTTGTTTTGTGTTCACCAAGTAACACCGCCCTTCCATCTCCTAGGTTTGTAAAAAAACCAAACTGGTGTCCCGCATAGGCCTGAGAGATCGTTTTTGAGTTTTTACACAAGCTGTTCCCAGAAAATATTTGTGCCAGAAGGCTGTCCTCTACTTTTGAAAAGTTTAGGTCAAGACTTTTGGCAAAAGAACGATTAACAAGAAGCACCTCCGGGGACTTTACTGGTTGA
Organism: Alphaproteobacteria bacterium MarineAlpha5_Bin7; assembly: GCA_002938195.1. Lineage (GTDB taxonomy): Bacteria > Pseudomonadota > Alphaproteobacteria > HIMB59 > MarineAlpha5-Bin7. The sequence continues at coordinate 11,184 of PTKX01000018.1, forward strand.
GGCAAAACACCTGACATTAAGGCCTCAGGAAGACCTGTATATGTATTGTCAAAACAAAAACCGATGTCATTAATTTTATCTTGAAACATAAGACTATATTATAAAATATTTAAACAAATGAAATAAATATTTAAATAGAAATTATAGACTTCAATGAACTATAAGTTTATTTTCTTTTGTAAATGATTTTGCAAGATACAATTTATGCAGTTTCAACAGCCCCTGGAAAGTCAGCAATTTCCGTGGTTAGGGTTTCGGGAAAAAAGGCCTATGAAAGCGTCAAAAAAATTTCTAAGTCGATGCCAAAAAAACCAAACCACTCAAAATTAAACAAAATAATTGAAAAAAACGGCGACACAATAGATCAAACAATAACAACGTTTTACAAAAGTCCAAAAAGCTACACAGGAGAAGATATGGTAGAAATATCATTTCATGGCGGAAGCGCTGTTTTGAGCAAGTTCATTGGTATGTTTGAAAAAAATAAAGATGTAAGGCAAGCAAAGCCAGGCGAGTTTACAAGAAGGGCCTTCGAAAATAATAAACTTGATCTAACACAGGTCGAGGCCGTTGCAGATCTTGTAAACGCAGAAACAGAAAACCAAAGAAAAGAGGCCTTCAACCAACTCGAAGGATCTTCATCTTTGGGGTTAAAAAAAATTCACGAAAAAACAAAAAACCTTTTAGCTGAAGCGGAGGCCATAATAGATTTTTCAGATGAAGACTTGCCTAAAAATGTTTATAATCAAATATTAGAACAAATAGAGAACATAATTACAGAGATAGACAGTGCAGTTTCTAAAAATATTAGAAGTAGAAAAATACACAACGGCTATATAGTTGGAATTATTGGAAAAACTAATACTGGAAAATCAAGCTTTATTAATAAAATATCAAACCAAGACGTTTCGATTGTAACAAGCCAGCCAGGAACCACAAGAGATGTTCTTGAATCCTACATTGATATTCAAGGGCTTCCAGTAAGATTTTATGATACGGCAGGAATAAGAAGATCAAAAAGCACTATTGAAAACATAGGCATAAGCAAATCAAAAAAATTGGCTGAAAATTCTGATTTAAACTTAATTTTTATTGAAAAAAAATCAGACTTATTAAGGTTTAAATCATATAAAAACAAAATATTTGTTCAATCCAAGCACGATATTCGAAGAACTCTAAATAAAAACAAAGATATCATATCAATTTCATCAAAAACAGGGTTTGGAATAAAAAATTTATTAAAAATTATTAGCAAAAAACTAATAAAAATGAGCTTTAAGGAGTTCGGTCACATTTCACGTGAAAGACACATGAGGTTCTTGTCTGATTCAAAAAAACACCTTTTAAGAGCAAAAGAAAACAAAAACTACGATAAGTTTTGTGAAGATATAAGGCTCGCCCTAAATGAAATTTCAAAAATATATGGAAAAACTGATGTAGAGGATATATTAGAGATAATATTTAATGATTTTTGTATTGGAAAGTAATTTCACGTGAAAAATAATAATTATGATGTTATAGTTATAGGCGGCGGCCACGCAGGTGTAGAGGCCGCATGTGCATCTTCAAGAGTTGGCGCCAAAACAGCTTTAATTACTCACAAAACTGAAAAAATAGGCGAAATGTCTTGTAATCCCGCTATAGGCGGCCTTGGAAAGGGCCACTTAGTAAGAGAAATAGACGCCTTGGATGGAATTATGGCAAGGGCTATTGATGAATCTGGCATTCAATTTAGAATGTTAAACTTAAGCAGAGGCCCGGCAGTGCGCGGCCCAAGAGCCCAGGCTGACAGACTTTTGTATAAAAAATCTATCCAAAAGCAAATATTTGAGCAAAAAAACTTATTTGTTGTTAATGGATCTGTTGAAAACCTTATAATAAAAAACAAAAAAGTTGAAGGGGTTTCAATTAGTGGTTTGGGTGATATTTTCTCAGATTCTGTGGTTTTAACAACAGGCACGTTTTTGAGAGGAATGATTAGAATTGGTGACAGCTCATATCCTGCAGGGAGGATTGGTGACAAACCTTCTGTTAATCTTGCAAAAAAAATTGAATCATTAAAGTTTTCAATAGGCAGATTAAAAACAGGGACACCCCCACGAATAGATAAAAAATCTATAAATTTCAATGATTTAGAAGAGCAGCTGGCTGATAAAGAGCCCTCTCCATTCTCATTTATCAACAATGTTATACACATGCCCCAAGTTTCTTGTTTCATAACCCACACAAACAAAAAAACACACAACATCATTAATAAAAATCTAAATTTATCTCCTATGTACTCTGGTGAAATTAAATCCATGGGCGCCAGATATTGCCCATCTATTGAAGACAAGATTTATAAATTTGCAAATAAAAAAAGCCATCAAATTTTTTTAGAACCAGAGGGGATAAACAACAACACTATATACCCAAATGGAATATCCACATCTCTTCCTGAGAGCGTCCAAAAATTGTTTATTCAAACCATAAAGGGTTTAGAAAAATGTATTATTACAAAACCAGGTTATGCAATTGAATATGACTACGTTAACCCCCAAGAGCTTTTTCACACACTAGAGACTAAAAAAATAAAAAACCTTTTTTTTGCAGGCCAGATTAATGGAACAACTGGATATGAAGAGGCCGCTGCACAAGGCATAATTGCAGGAATAAACGCTGCTTTAAAACTTCACAACAAAAAGAAATTTATCATAAACAGGTCTGAAGGCTACATAGGGGTTCTTATTGATGATCTCGTTACAAAAGGAACAAAAGAGCCCTATAGAATGTTTACTTCTCGAGCAGAATATAGACTAACATTGCGGGCAGACAATGCAGATCAAAGAATTACCCCCCTTGGAATTAAAATTGGCTGCGTTTCTGCTATAAGAAAAAATTTGTTTAATAAAAAAATCAAACAACTTGGAAAAGATTTTGATCTGGTTAAAAGCAAAAGCGTATCGCCCAATGCATTAAATAAATATGGAATTAAAATTAATTTTGATGGAAAAAAAAGAACAGCCCTAGACCTTCTCTCTTATAAAAATATTTGTTTTGACGACATAATTAAAATATGGCCAGAAATGAAGCTTATTAAAAAAGAATCAAGAGAACAGATAATTATCCAATCACAGTATTCAGGTTATTTAAAAAGACAAAAAGAAGATATTGTTGACTTTATTAAAGACGAAGAATTACTAATACCCCGAAATATTAATTATAATAAAGTGGGGAGCCTTTCAAACGAAATTGTTGAAAAACTATCTCTCATTAAACCCCCCACACTCGGGGCTGCTTCTAGAATTTCTGGCGTAACACCAGCAGCAGTTATAGCTCTTCTGAGACACGTTAAAAGAAAAAAAAACCAAAGGACTGTTTAGTTTGAACTATAAACAGTATACAAAAAAAATGTTTTCCCTCAGCAGTCCGCAGGTAAAAAAAATAGATGAATTTATAGACGAGCTTATAGAATACAACAAACACACAAACCTTGTTGGAAAATCTACACTAATAAACCCTTGGAGATCACATATTCTTGACAGCATTCAAATTGCCGATGCTATAAAAAATAAAAAAAGCTCCATTTTAGACATGGGCACAGGAGCCGGGCTCCCGGGGCTAGTTTTGGCTATTATGGGGTACGAAAAAATAACCTTGGTTGATTCGAATGGAAAAAAAATAAACTTTATAAAACAAGTGTGCAAAAAGCTTAATATCAAAGCAGAAATTTTATTAAAAAGAATAGAAAAAATACAAAAAAAACAATATGATTTTTTAATTTCAAGAGCGTTGTCTAGACTTAACAATCTTTTTGTTTATTCACATAAATTTATAAACAACAGAACTACATTGGTTTTTTTAAAGGGCAAAAATGCTACTGATGAAATTTATGAAGCTAGAGCAAAATGGAGCTTTAATAACAAAATGTTTCAGAGCAAATCAGACGAAAGAGGAAAAATGCTTGTTATTAAAAATTTATCATTAAAAAGCTTATGAAAATAATATCTATAGCTAATCAAAAAGGAGGGGTTGGAAAAACCACAACAGCTATCAACCTATCTACAGCAATGGTAGCAATTAATAAAAAAGTTTTGCTAGTTGACGCCGACCCCCAAGGCAATGCTAGCACTGGTTTGGGCATATCGGAAGATAACAGAAGCCCCTCTTTGTACAATCTTTTGACATCGGGCAAGTTTGACACAAATGCTATTAAAAAAACCTTAATTCCCAACCTTGACATAATAACCTCTACCCAAGATTTAGCTGCCTCAGAAATAGAGTTGGCAGAAAAAGAAAACAGAGAGTTTTGTCTTAAGGGTATTTTAGACCAAATAAAAGACTACGATTATTTTTTTATAGACTGCCCCCCAGCACTAGGACTCCTGACAATTAATGGATTGGTGGCAGCAACTTCCGTAATTGTCCCGTTGCAATGTGAGTTTTTTGCCTTAGAGGGGCTCAGCTCTCTTACAAAAACTATAGACCTAATTAAAAATAATTTTAACCCTGGTCTTGAAATCGAAGGCGTGGTTTTAACAATGCATGATAAAAGAAATTCACTAAGCGAGCTTGTAGAAAGCGATGTCAGGGGTTATTTCGGCGACAAAGTATACAAAACTATAATTCCAAGAAATGTCAGGGTTTCCGAAGCTCCAAGCCACGGCAAACCAGTTTTGGTTTATGATACAAACTGCGTTGGATCAAAAGCATATATAGATCTTGCAAAAGAGGTAATTTATAATCAGTGAGGAAGAAAAAATGAACAAAGAAAATAGCAAATTAGGAAGAGGTCTATCGTCTCTTCTATCGTCCAAAAAAGACAACCAATCAGAATCTAAGAATTTTAAAAAAATAAACACATCATCCATAAAAGCAAACTCTCAACAGCCAAGGAAGCGTTTTGGAAAAAATGAAATAGAAGATCTTGCAGCGTCTATCAAGTCACAAGGAATTTTACAACCCATAGTTGTAAGGCAAAAAGCTGAAAACACCTTCGAAATAATAGCTGGGGAAAGAAGGTGGAGGGCCGCACAAATTGTTGGATTGCATGAAATCCCAGCAATCATAAAAGAAATGAATGACGAAGAAGCGCTCCAGGCAGCGCTTATAGAAAATATTCAAAGAGAAAACTTAAACCCTGTTGAGGAGGCAAGGGCATACCAATTAATTTTAAAAGACAATAAAATAAATTATGAGAGCCTATCCAACTTGATTGGCAAAAGCAGAAGTCACATATCTAATACAATTAGGCTCCTAGAGCTGAATGAAATAATTCTTAACTACATAGAGGAGGGAAAAATATCAATGGGACACGCTAGAGCATTAATTGGGGTACCCGATGCGGTAGATCTTGCCAAAGATATAATAAACAAAAAACTAAGCGTGAGAGAGGTCGAAAAAAATACTTCAAAATACAAAAACAAAAAACCAAAGAAAAACCTCAAAGACCCAAACATTTTAAATCTTGAACAAGAGCTCTCTGAAAAAATTGGCTTAAAAACATCCATATACTTCAATGATCAAGGCTCGTCCGGCTCTATTACGCTTTATTATTCTGATCTTGATCAACTTGATGATATTATGAAAAGGTTAAAAAAGTAACTATTTTAAAGCCTGTGAGCAGTTTAATAAAAATCTTTGAACAATAATTAAATAATGAGCATCGTTTTTTCTTAGAAAAAGCTCAGTTTTTTGTATTAATTTAAAAATTTTTGATATTTGTTTTAAGTTAGACCTATTTACGAGCGTCTTAAAACCCTCTTTTTGCTTGAAGAGGTACTTTGGTAAATAATAATTTGTTAAATTTTCAATGTCTTTTTCAGATTTATCTTCAATAGCAAGAACCAACAATCTGGTAAATTTTTTAAAAACCTGTAAAAATAAATAAGCCTCAGAAGAATTATTTATTGCTCTAATGGTTTTAGAAATAATCAACTCTTTATTTGTTAGAAAGCTTTGAAAAAACAACTCTTCCATCTCTACTGAACCAATGTTTGTAATTATTTTTCTCAATTCAGTAAGAGATATTGTCTTTTTTCCATAATCAAAAATTTTATCTAAATCATTTTGCAATAACTGAAATTCGTCTGAAGAGTTTTCAATAAAAAACCAATAAGCCTCCTTGCTTAATTTTAAATCTGCTTGGTTTAAAAAAGTGTCAATTTTTCTTTTTTTAAAACCAGAGGACAATTTATAACAAGAAATAGAAATAAATTGTTTGTGGTTATCAAAGTATTTTTTTATTTTTGAAGAATTTTTAATGTTTTCTGCCTTAACAACTATTGTGTTGTCGTTAATATTTATTGTATCCAAAGATTCTAAAAGTCCATTATCAGGATTTTTTAATGTAATAATATTTTTTTTATTGAAAAGGGACTGTGACTTTGTTGTGTTGTTAAAATCAACATTTTTATCTTTTTTTTGGTCAACAACTATTATCTCATTATCTGATTTTGTATTTAATTCTTTAACTATTAATCGTTCAATGCTCAAAATCAAACCAGGCTCATTTCCAGATATCAAATAAACACAGCCCTCTGAAATATATTTTGAATGATTTTCTAAAAATTTCTCAGCATTAATTTTCATAAACAATTATTATCAAATTCTGTAACAGACAATACCCTCAAGTATTCATCAGCATTAGATTGTAAATTATTTATAGAACTTTCTGTTTCTGAAATGTCTGTGCCAAAACTATACCCCGAAGACTTGGCATCATAAAAAGACTCTGTAGTTATTTTTTGATCTAATAACATACAGTTTTTTATGGAGTTTTTTAGCTTGTATCTGATGTTGTACTTTATGCTAAACTTCGAAGCTGTACCGTCTGTTTCAATAACTGAAGCAGAAACGTCCTTATCAGATTTTATATTTAATTCATAAACAGGACTTTTACTTTTGTTCGGCCTTAATCTTGAATGGACATAGCCGCTTAAAGAATCTGAATCGTCTCCCGAAACATTAACTAGCGTCTTTTCATGAAAATATTTTATATTGTCTTGAAAGTTATAAACAAACTCTAAATTTGAACAACCCAACAAGGTCATTATTATAAAAAAAAATAAAAAATTTTTAATAAACATTGATGCTTAACTTACTATATTTAATACCTTATTTGGAACAAATATTGTTCTTTTTATCTTTTTATCTTTCAATATTTTAGCAATTTTAATATTTGCTAAAGCTGATTCCCCAACAACCTTTTCACCTTCATCAAAATCAAATTCTAAAATTTCCCTTGTTTTTCCATTAATTTGTATAGCAATTTTGCAATATTTTTTTTCCTTAAGCTCTAGAGGCTTTGGCCAAGACTCGTTAACAGCAAGATTGCTATTATCCAACCTTTTCCACATCTCCTCACTTAAGTGCGGAGTAAAAGGCTGCAATAACAATGCTGTTTTTTTAAAAATATTTTTTAAAAATTCTTTCGAACAAGATTTTTCTTTAATATTCTTTTGAATTAAATTTATTAATTCATATAAATTTGCAATTGATTTATTAAAATGAAAAGATTCAATATTTTTTGTTATTTGATTTATTGTTGTATTAATCTTTTCATCAAGTTGGCTTTCTCCATTTTTATTGTCATGCTTGTAATTTTCTAAGACTGATTTTTGTAACAACTCCCACACCTTGTTAATAAATTTAAATGAACCCGCTATCCCACTTTCAGTCCATTCAAGATCTCTTTCGGGCGGGCTATCAGAAAGCATAAACCATCTAGCAGTATCAGCTCCATACAAGTCAATAATATCATTAGGATCAACTACATTCTTTTTTGATTTGCTCATTTTTTCAACCTTTCCTGCTTCAACAACATTGTTGTTAAAATCTACATAAGAATTGTTAAATGCTTTTACATCTTTGGGCTCCAACCATTCATTATTTGAGTTTTTGTAAGTTTGATGAGTAACCATGCCTTGCGTAAACAAACCCTTAAACGGCTCATTGAGATCGAAGTACCCCAAGTCTCTTAAAGCCTTTGTAAAAAATCTTGAATACAACAAATGCAGAATTGCATGCTCAATGCCGCCAATATATTGATCAACCGGAAGCCAATAGTCTATATCTTTTTTTTCAAAAGGCTTGTTTGATCTAGGAGAGCAATACCTAAAATAATACCAAGAAGATTCAAAAAACGTATCAAATGTATCTGTTTCGCGAAATGCTTTTTTTCCAGTTTTTGGACATTTAGTTTCTTTCCAGCCATCAATATTTTTTAACGCAGTCGCCGATTCATCAAAGCTTTTAGCTTCAGGCAATTTAACTGGTAGCTCATCCTCATTTACCGGAACAATTGTACCATCTTCTCTATATATAATTGGAATAGGACAGCCCCAAAACCTTTGTCTAGATATTCCCCAATCTCTTAACTTGTAGTTCGTTTTTTTATTTCCAGCCCCAACCCTGGACAATTCTTGTAAAACAATTAAACTAGCCTCTTCAATATTTTTTCCATTTAAAAAGCCAGAATTAATCAAGTGTCCTTCACCAACATACGCCCTACCATTCATTGGATTTTTTTTATTTTTTAATTGTTCTGCACACCACTTATTTTCATCAGATTTACTTTCATCCAATACAGGCGATATAACTGGGATCACAGGCAAATCATACTTAATTGAGAAATCCAAATCTCTTTGATCGTGGGCAGGGCAACCAAAGATAGCGCCAAGGCCATATTCCATCAAAACAAAGTTTGCAATATACACTGGAATTGTTTTGTTTTCGATAAAAGGATGCCTGACCTTTAGGCCTGTGTCATAACCATTTTTAATTTTTTCTGAGTCTAAATTTTCGCACTCTTTTATAAAATTACTAACAGATTTTTCTTTTTTGGACAACTCTATGGAAATTTCATGTTCAGAAGACAAAGCAATAAAAGTAGCTCCAAAAATTGTATCAGGTCTAGTAGTAAATACTTTTATTTTTTTTGTAGATATTTTTTTTGAATTAGTAATTTCAAAATTAATCTCTGCACCAACCGATTTTCCAATCCAATTTGATTGCATTGTTTTTACTTTATTGGGCCAACTATCTAATTTATATAAATCCGAGAGAAGTTCTTCAGAATACTTGCTAATTTTTAAAAACCATTGTGATAATTTTTTCTTTTCAACTATTGCTCCTGATCTCCAACCTTTTCCATCAATAACTTGTTCATTAGCTAAAACTGTTTTGTCAACTGGATCCCAATTAACCTCAGATTCTTTTTTATAAGCTAAGCCGGCATTAAACATGTCTATGAAAAACTTTTGTTCGTGTCGATAATATTCTGGATGACAAGTTGCAATTTCTCTATCCCAATCAAGCGACAACCCCATTTTTAAAAGCTGATCTTTCATTGTTTTAATATTTTGATAAGTCCATTTTTCTGGATGTTTTTTTTCTGTAAGAGCAGCATTTTCAGCTGGCAGTCCAAATGCATCCCATCCCATTGGGTGTAGGACATTAAAACCATTCATTTTTTTGTATCTTGCAACAACGTCTCCTAAAGTATAGTTTCTAACGTGACCCATATGAATTTTACCAGATGGGTAGGGAAACATCTCTAAAACATAAAATTTATTTTTATTTTTATTAATTGTTGTTTGAAAAGTTTTTGACTCTGCCCACTTTTGTTGCCAAAAAGCCTCTACTTTTTTGTGATTGTATCTTGATGACACTTTATTAACTTTGAGACAGTCTTATTTTTTTAGCTTTATTTAATATTGCATTTTCAAGTTTTGCATTATTATTTTGATTAATTTCTTGATCTATCCAATTGCCTTCAATAAAATTTTGACAGAAAGAAGAAACTTTCAAGTTGTCTGTTTTTAATTCTACACCTCTAATAAAAATATTAATTTTACATCTCTCATTTGGGCTTGTTCCATCATTGTACCAGTCTGTAATTATAATTCCTCCAAAAGGATCTGCAGAAGATAGTGGCATAAAGCTTATTGTTTCTAAACTAGCTTTCCACAAGTATGGATTGATTGGCATACCAACTGAAGTTGAAGCAGTTGATTTTTCATCTTGATTTAATAAATCAATTCCAGCTTTTTTTCCAAAAAGACCACCACCTGTTCTTAATCTATTCTCTGCATCATCAAGAGCCCTTCTTCTGGCATCTGGATTTGAATCATCCATTATTGTTCCAGATCTTTCTATTATATCGCCAGTGGCTTGACTTTTTGCCCACAATTCTGATGTGTCTTCTACATCGCTATTACAAGATAGTAGAAACAAAGAAAAAACAAAAATTAAGAAATAGCCGAATTTTTGAAACATCATAGCTTAGTATTATATTGATTGATAAAAATAAACAAAAAAAAGCGGCTTAAAAAAGCCGCTTTTAAATACTTTATGTGTACAATTAGAAGCTGATTGTTGCCCCTACGTACCAAGATGAACCACTTGTGTTAGTTGAAGCTGCACCTTCGTCTTTATCGTCAATGTCAGTATAACCTAAAGTTGCAGTTACACCAGAAGCCACAGCGTAAGCAATACTTGCTCCAATTGTGTCTCTAGCATCTGCTGCACTTGAGAAAGCTGTTCCATAAGCTTCATCTTTACCTTCTGCTGAAGTCATTCCTACAGCAAAAGTGATGTCACCAGAAACATATTTCGCACCAGCTGAAGTGAAATCACCATCAACTTGTACTAGGTCACCACCAGTTTGTACATAAGTACCAGTACCATAACCAACACCTACAGTTAAATCACCAGTCACAGCCGTTAAGCCAATGTGCATAGCTGAATTTTCTTCTGTAGTTGTAGAGTTGTTGTTTGTTGCCTCAACAAGACCAGCACCAACAGTTACAGTTGAATCACCAGCATCTGTTACATAAGTAACACCTACTGAGTAAGTAGTTTCAATTGAAGCTGTTTGTGAAGTTTGAGTTACTAACGCAGTATCATTTGAAGCGAAAGAAACACTTGCTTTAAGACCTTCAACACCAAAAGCATCAGCTGCAGTATGGTATTCAAAACCAATTGCATCTGAAGCTGCACCCATAGTTATAGCAGTAGGCGCGTTGTTTACAGTTGTAGCTGAAATGCCTTGCTCACCACCAGCACCAGGTACTGATACTGCGTGAGAGCCAGTTGCTGTACCAGCTTCAACTAGATCTAATTTAGATCCATCTGTAAACGTTAATGTTAATCCACTTGGATCGTGAGTTGCAGATCCGCTACTTTCTTCTGCTAAATCAAAACCTGTAGAGATTTTAATTCCTGAGTCAGTAGTTTCTGAAATGCTCACTGTAAAAGTAGATTGTTGGTCAGACGCTCTAGTATTAGTAGAAGAGCTATCTAAATCTTTTCCAGTAACACCAACTTTGTGATGACCTGAAATAGTTGAAGATGCTGCTTCTGCAATACCAGCTGCTCCTAAAGTAGAAACAAGTGCTGACGCTACTAACAGTTCTTTTTTCATAATTACTCCTTTTGAGTTAATGAATATTCATTAATAATGTAAATTATTTACACTATGGTATGGACTTATAAAAAAAACCCTTGTATTTCCATTATTTTAATGAAAACAAAAAATTATTTTTATTTTTGTTGTATTTGTGCAACATATATTAAATAAATGTCATTTATTAATGAAAAATACATAAAAATAGCTGATTATAGCCATAAATTTTCTGATAAATATAGTAAAAATGAGCCTAAAATTGTGGTTGTAACAAAAAATAGGCCTATTTCATCTATAAATCAAGCAATTAGTCATGGAATTAGATGCTTTGCAGAAAACAGACTTCAAGAGGCTATAACCAAATATGACTTAATTTTAAAAAAATACCCAGAAATAGAACTACATATGACGGGCCCAATGCAAACAAACAAAGTTAAAAAATCATTAGAAATTTTTGATGTTTTTCATACCCTTGACAGAGAAAAATTAGCCCGAGAATTCAATAAAAATATCAACATTTTATCCAAACAAAGTAACAATAAAAAATTTTTTTTCATACAAGTTAATACTGGGGATGAGCCGCAGAAAGCAGGAATATCAAAAAATTTAATAAACAGCTTTACTGAATATTGCACTAAAGATTTAAAAATTAATGTTATTGGACTGATGTGTATTCCTCCAATAAAAGAAGATCCTCAAGAACATTTTACTTTATTAAAAAATCTAGCTAAAAAAAATAATCTTAAATTTTTGAGCATGGGTATGAGCGCAGATTATAAAATAGCTTTATCTTGTGGGGCGACTCATATAAGAATAGGGTCAATGCTTTTTGATAATTAATTCAACGTGATAAATCTTTTTTCTAATCTATCTAAAGAAGATAATTCTATAATAGACTTTATATTAAATTCCACTAAGTTTAATTTCAAAGTTTGCAAGGAAGCCGAATTAA
>PTKX01000019.1 GCA_002938195.1 Alphaproteobacteria bacterium MarineAlpha5_Bin7
AATGCATCATAATTATAAAGTTGTTTATTATTATCAATTTCATTTATCTTTTTATTAATTATAAAAGGTACTTCTCTTTCATGCAAGCCGCCATGTGATCTCAGAGGTTCATTCAAGCCTTTTAAGTCGTGTTTAGCTTTTGATGATCCAATGGTAGTAAATTCTGATGACATACAAATTATGTCGCCCATTCTGTCTGGAGGTAAATCATAAATAGAGCAAGCCTCTTTATTGTTTAAAACTACTTCAATATCTTTAATTTTTTTTATTTCGTCTATTACTAAATTAGTTTTTTCCTTGTCTTTTATGTAAATAGTAGCAAACGAACCCAGGGCTCCGTGATGCACTACATATGGATCTGTGATTGGTAATATAACTTTAGTAATATCTGTACCAAAAACTTGATCAAGATGGTCTTGTAAAAATATTGCATTAGGCGTGCCATCACCTTTAGATTTAGGTTTCATACCATGATCAGCTGTAATAATTATAGTAGAATCAATTTTATTTAACTCGCCAATATAGTTATCGAACATTTTATAAAAGTTATTAGCAATTTCATGGCCAGGAGGATATTTGTGTTGGATATAATCAGTTGTTGAAAGATACATTAAGTGTGGTTTAAATTCTTTTAATAATTTGATGCCACAAGCCATGACAAACTCTGACAAATCTTGTGAATACACATTTGGAACTGGTTTTCCTATCCAAGCATTCACATTTTCAATTCCATGCTCTAAGAGATTTGTATCATCTGATTTTTCTGCAGAAAAACAAATTGCTCTTTTATCATTGTAACTTAAACCATTGCCTAGTAACTTACGAAGTTTGTCTTTAGCTGTTACAAGTGCAATTCTGGCACCAGCTTCATAATATTTTTCAAAAATAGTTGGAGCGCGCAAATATTGAGGATCATTCATCATTGTTTCTTTTCCTGTAGAAGGGGTATAAAAAAAATTTCCGCATATTCCATGTATGGAGCTAGGTTGGCCTGTTACTATTGAAATGTTATTTGGATTGGTAAAACTAGGAATAGCACTATGAGCAGTAAGATTTGAACCTTCAGAAATTATTTTATCAAGATGAGGTGTTAAATTAAATCTTGAAGCCTCTTCAAGATATTCCTTTTGGCTTCCATCTAGACATATAACTATAGCGGGAGAACTAGGAATGCCTGGGTAATTTCTATCATTGATATTGATCGTTTTTTGCATATATTAAAAGTTTTCTAACAGTAAATTTAGATATCTACATTGAAAAAAATATAAATAAAGGAAAATTTGTCTACTGATCTAATATTTATAATTATTATATTTTCTGCGATGTGTCATGCAGTTTGGAGTGCAATTATAAAATCAAGCTCCAACCCACTATCTTTAATGGGCATTACATCAATATTAGAACTCTTGATTTTTCTTCCCTTGACCTTTTTTGTTCCTTTCCCAATTATAGAAATTTGGTATTTATTATTTGCAACAATTTTTATTCACGTACTTTACAGATTAAACGTGATTTACTCATATAAATTTGGTGATTTATCTTTTGTTTATCCAATAGCAAGAGGGGGCTCTTCATTGTTGATAGCAATTATAAGTATTTTATTTTTACAAAATTCTATAAATTTATTTGGTTTTTTAGGCGTTATCATTGTATGTGTAGGTTTATTCCTGATCTCTTTTTCGTCGAAAATAAAGTTTAACAAACCAGCTTTTTTTTTAGCAGTATCTACTGCAATTTTCATTACAACTTATACATTAATAGATGGAATTGGTGTGCGTAGCTCTGAAAATGCTTTTTCATATATATTTTGGTTAATTGCTTTAAATGGTGTTCCAATTTTGTTTATTTCTATTTTTTCAAAAAACGGTTTAAGAAAAAAAGAATCATATTCAATTAAAGCGGGTATCGCAGCAGGTATTTTTGCTACACTTAGCTATGCATTAGTTGTTTGGAGTATGCAGTTTATTGAAATAGCTTATGTATCAGGTATTAGAGAAGTAAGCATTGTCTTTGCAACTATAATAGGAATGTTATTTTTATCAGAAAAATATGCATCCAAAAGAATAATCCCATCGATTTTAATTGCTTTAGGTATAGCTACGGTTTATTTTCAAATTTAAAAATTATCAATTATGAAAAAAATAGGATTTACTGGGCAGTGTCCCAACGGTGATATTAGTTCTTTAACCAATCAAATTAGTCTATGCAAGGAGGCTGGTATTGATTCTTTAGAAGTATCTATTTATGAAACAGATGTCATTGTTGGAAAAAAAATAAATTTACCGGAATTAAAAATTTTAAAAGATACTTTACTCAATAAAGAAATGAACTACACAGTTCATGGAGAGTTAAGTGTAAACCTTTTAGATCAAGACAACTTTGAAGATCATAAAGAAGTTTTAAAAAGAGATATTGAGGTTTCAGGAGAAATAAATGCTACACATCTTGTTACACATTTTGGACAAACAACAAATGTAATTTTTGAGAATAAAGAAATCTATGCATCACATTTAAAAAGACAACAAGAATGTTATTCTGAAATGGGCGAATACGCAAAAAAATATAATGTTACTCTTGCTATTGAAAATCTTTTTCCTTTTAAACTAGATTTGTATGCTCCTCTGCCTAGTGAAATTGCTAAGCAGTTAAATGAGGTAGGTCATCCTAATGTAAAATGTTGTATGGACATATCTCATGCGTATATTAACTGCACTTATCGAAATGCTCATTTAATTAATGAATTAAAAGAAATGGGACCTTTATCTGAACATATACATATGCATGACTCCTTTGGTAATATAGAAAAAATTTGGACTTATATTGAGGCAGAATCCACATCCTATGGGCAAGGAGATTTGCATTTACCCTTAGGATGGGGTGATATTCCATTTGATAAAATTTTTGATGAGGTTAAATTTCCTAATAAAATCAATCTTAATTTTGAACTGCCTTGGCGATATGAAAAATACTATCAAGAGAGTATTAGCAAGGCTAGATCTCTTTTAGAAAAACTATAGACTTTAAAAGCAAAATTTTTTATTAGAGAAAATGCCATGACAAAAGATAAAACAATCAAAGTAGAATGGGATATAGAAACTATTTGTTGCGATGGGGGCGAAGATAGTTTAGGACATCCCGCAGTTTACTATAGTTTTGATAAATCAAATAAAATAGTTTGTAGTTACTGTGGTAAAACTTATATTAAAGAAAACAAATAGATTAAAAGGTTAAAGGTTTTATATTATGTATAAAGAAAGCTGGGGTCTAAAAAGAATTTGTCCTATGTGTAGTAAACAATATTACGATTTGGGCAGAACTGAATTAGAGTGCCCTGAGTGTGGTAAAGAAATAGAAGTAACTACATTATCAAGACCAAGAAGAGGAAGAAAGCCTGGAAGTACAAATGCTACACCTTTAAGCAATCCAATTCCTCCAAAGCCTAAAGATAAAGAAGATGATTTAAGTGTAGAAAATTTAGAACTTGAAACAAACGAAGATGTTATTGAGGATGATACAGTTCTTATTGAAGAAGAATCAGATATAGATCCTGCTGTTGATGTTGGAATAAAACCAACAGAAGACAAAGAAGAATTTTAAAAACTTTTTAATCTAATAATATTTTATGCAAATAATATTATTTAAAACTTGGGCATTATTTTTTGGTTTTGCAATTATTTGCTTAGGACATGGTTTGCAAGGAACGCTAATAGGTGTTAGAGCTACCTTAGAAGGTTTTAGTTTTATTTCAACGGGTTTTATAGTTGCAGGATATTATCTTGGTTATCTTTTTGGTTCAATTTTAATACCAATTTTACTAGAAAGAGTTGGTCATATAAGAGTTTTCGCTGCACTTGCATCTCTAGCATCCATTGCGATTCTTTTGCACACCATTTTTATTGATCCTTATTCATGGTTTTTTATACGCATTTTAACAGGAGTTAGTTTATCTGGAATCTATGTAATTATGGAAAGTTGGCTCAATGATAAATCCTCAAACCAAACCAGGGGTAAAATTCTTTCTATATATATGATTGTTACATTTCTTTTTGTTGGTTTGGGACAATTCTTATTAAATCTTAGTGATCCATTTAAAGTAGATTTATTTATTTTAGTATCTGTTCTTTTGTCATTTTCATTAATACCAATTCTCTTATCAATTACCGAAGCACCGAATTTTAACCATCCTAAAAGAATTGAGTTAAAAGAACTCTATATTATTTCACCTTTAGGATTCGTAGGCGCCCTCTTTATTGGTTTAGCCCATAGCGCTCTATTTGGTTATGGAGCAGTTTATGCTACAGCAAAAGAACTTAGTACCTTTGAAATTTCAGTTTTTATGGTTATTGTTTCATCTTTTGGTGCTATTTTGCAATGGCCTATTGGTTTTTTATCTGATCGATTTGATAGAAGGATCATTTTAATATTTGTAACTTTAGTTGCTTCAGGCTTATCCATATTTATAGTTATTTCTTCGTACTTATCGATCTTTGTTTTTTTTATAATTTTAGCTTTATATGGCGGTATGAGTTTGCCAATGTATTCATTAGCTATCGCACACATTAATGATTTCTTGCAACCAAATGAAATAGTATCTGCAAGTGCTACATTCGGAATTTTAGTTGGAATAGGCGCTATAATGGGACCTATCTTAGCTTCTATTTTTATGAAATTTACTGGACCTGATGGTTTTTTTGCATACTTATTTATTGTGCATCTTTGTCTAGGTCTGTTTGGAATTTATAGAATGGGTAAAAGAATTAAATCTAGCGATATTGAATCTCAATATGTTCCTTTGCCAAGAAATATTTCTGCTGCGGGTATGGAGCTTAATCCTAAGGTTGAAACTAGTGATGATTAAAAAAAAATTTCAATCTTCTTGAATAAAGACGCCAAAATAATAACAACAAAATAATAAATAAATAAATTAAAGGTTCGGTTTTATCCGCTTTTGTTAATAAAAAATAATGAAGAGAAGCTAAGAGTGCAACAATATAAATTAACATATGTATTCTTTTCCATATTTTAAATCCAAGTTTTTTTACAAGCACATTGATAGAGGTAACAGCAAGAGGAATTAAAAGAACGAAAGAAATAAAACCAAATGTAATAAAAGGCCTTTTGATGACATCTTTTAATATAAATTGCCAATTAAAAAAATGATCTAAAACAATATATGTTAAAAAATGAAGACAAACATAATAAAATGCAAATAAACCTATCATTCTTCGTATATTTGAAAGTGCACGAAAGAAATTTATTTCACTTAAGGAAGATACTAGTAAAGTTAAGATGATTAAACGGAGAGACATTTGGCCAAATTCATCCATTAGTCTATCAATAGGATTAGCTCCTAAATTTTGACCAATAAAATTTATTCCCCAATAATCAATAAAATTTATTCCCCAATATATGCTTGGTAAAATTAATAATAAAAAAATAATTGGTTTTAATTGATTAACAACTTTACTTGATAATCTCATATATTCTTTTTAGAAAAATTTTTTTAAATCCATATTCTTATACATATAAGAAACTTCTTCTTCATATCCATTAAACATTAACGTGGATCTACGTTTAAATTCACCTATGCGCCTCTCTGAAGCTTGACTCCAACGTCTGTGGTCTACTTCGGGATTTACATTCGAATAAAAAGCATACTCTGAAGGATTTGTTACAGGCCATGTAGTTGTCGGCTGATCTTTAACAAAACGAATAGCAACAATAGACTTAATTGATTTAAAACCATACTTCCATGGCACTACTAATCTAAGTGGGGCACCATTTTGATTTAATAATTCATGACCATACATGCCAGTTGAAAGTATAGTTAAGGGATGCATTGCTTCATCCATTCGCAAACCTTCAACATAAGGCCATGGTAAGATTCTTCTTTTTTGACCAGGCATTTCGTCAGGTCTAAAAACCGTTACAAACTGAATGTAGCGTGCATCAGATTTTGGTTCAACTTTTTTTATTAATCTATTTAGAGAAAAACCTTGCCAAGGAATTACCATTGACCAGGCCTCAACGCACCTTAATCTATAAATTCTGTCTTCAACTGTAAATTCTTTTATTAAATCTTCTAAGTCTATCAATCCTGGTTTCTCAACCAAGCCTTCAATACTAATACTCCAAGGTCGAGGTTTAAATTGTTTTGAATAATTTGATGGATCAGATTTAGCTGTGCCAAATTCATAAAAATTATTATAAGTTGTTATTTCTTCATAAGTGTTTAATTTATCATTTTTATCTAATTGATTTGAAATATTAATATTTGTATCTTTATGAAAAGCATGAGAATTTAAAGGTATGAGTGAAGCAACCATTGAAGCTGTAGAACTTTTAATAAAATTCCTTCTATTTATATAGAATTTGTATGATGTTATTTCTGAACTAAGAATTTTCATAAAGTTTTTATTTATAGATTAATATATAAGCATTAAATATTGAAATTCCTTCAAAATTAATAAAAGAATGATAGTATATATATAATATATTTTTTTTATGTATAAATTATTAATTTTTGTATCTACATTTTTATTTTTTGAAAATGTTTATGCTCAAAAAATGCATGGGATCGCAATGCATGGGATCCCCAAGTACGATAGTAATTTTACTCATCTTACGTATGTTAATCCAAATGCTCCAAAAGGGGGTAACCTAAAGTTTGGTGTTTATGGCTCTTTTGATAATTTAAATAGGGTCGCATTCAAAGGATCTAAAGCAGCTGGACTTGGTTATATTAATGACACCTTAATGCGTCGTGTCTGGGATGAAGCCTTTACTCTTTATGGATTAATAGCTGAACATGCTGAAATGCCTGAGGATCGCTCTTCAATTACTTTTTTCATAAATCCGGAAGCACGATTTCACGATGGTAGTGCTATTACTCGCGATGATGTTCTATTTAGTTTAGAAACTTTTCAAACAAAAGGAACTCCAAATCAGAAAAAAACTTACGGAAAAGTTCTTGAGACAGAAATGATCGGTGAAAATGGAATAAAGATGAATTTTATAAATAATGAAGATAAGGAATTGCCATTAATTATAGCTGGATTTCTGCCAATTATTCCTAAAAAATATTACGAAAAATTAGATGTTACAAAAACATTTCTTGATATTCCCCTTGGAAGCGGTCCTTACACTATTGATGAAATAGATCCTGGAAGAAAAATTACTTATAGTAGAGTAAAAGATTATTGGGCCAAAGATTTACCTGTTAATAAAGGTCATTACAATTTTGATACTCTTACATATGATTACTATAAAGACTCTAATGTTTTATTAGAGGCATTTAAAGTTGGAGACTATGATTACCGAAGAGAATATAATGCACAAAGGTGGCAAACAAACTATGATTTTCCAGCAATAGATAGGGGAGATGTTATTTTAAAAGAAATGAAAAATGACAGACCTACTGGAATGAATGCTTTAGTTATGAATTCTCGTAAAGAAATTTTTAGCAATCCTCGTGTTCGAGAAGCTTTGAGTTATGCTTATGATCATGAATGGATAAACAAAATTTTATATAATAACGCTTATACCAGAACTGATAGTTATTTTGACAATTCTCCATTAGCTTCCTCTGGTCTGCCAACTGAGGAAGAGTTAGTATTGCTTGAGCCATGGAAGGATCAACTTCCTAATGAAATTTTTAATAAAATTTACAAACCGCCTATTTCAGATGGATCTGGTATGCCAAGAGAGAATCTTCGAATTGCAAAAAAAATTCTTGAAGAAGAAGGATGGAAAATTGAAAATGGCAAATTAACAAAAGATAATAAAGAATTTGTTTTTGAATTTTTAATTGTTAGCCCTTCAGTAGAAAGAATTGCTTTAGCTTTTCAAAAAACTTTAGAAACGCTTGGAATTACAATGAATGTTAGAACTGTTGATTCTTCGCAATACCAAGCTAGAATGTTAAATTATGATTTTGATATGATCAAAAATACTTGGCGTGTAAGTTTAAGCCCAGGCAATGAGCAACAGTTTTATTGGGGTTCAGAAGTTGGTAAAAATGATGGTAGTAAAAATTATGCAGGAGTTGATAGCCCTGTTGTTGATTTTTTAATAGAAAAACTTATTGGTGCAAAAACCCGAGAAGAATTAACAACAACTATTCATGCTTTAGATAGAGTTCTTCTTTGGGGTCATTATGTAATTCCTTTATACCATAGCGGGATTGACAGAATAGCCTACTGGGATTTTTTAGAATATCCTGATAATATTCCTTTATATGGAATTGTAATTGAGTCATGGTGGGCCAACAAAGAAAAAGCATTAATTTTACAAAATTAAATATTTATATATGAGCCATATATCGGCAAATTTTCTTATGCTTGTTGCTTCATTAATTTGGGGAACTGCCTTTGTAGCCCAAACTACAGGTATGGGATTTATTGGCCCTTTTACTTTTAGCTTTGCTCGTTTTTTTTGTGCTACACTAACTGTATTACCTTTAGTCCTGTTATTCGAAAGAAAAAATTTTACTATTTTTATTAAAAATAAAAATTATATTTATCTTAGTCTATTTGCTGGACTAGCATTGTTTGGTGGCATGGGTCTTCAACAATATGCGCTACTAAAATCTCAAATAGCTAATGCATCATTTTTAAGTACTTTATATGTTCCAATTGTAAGTTTAATTTCACGATTTTTTTTTCGATCACGGATACATTGGATCGTCTGGACTGCTGTTATTTTATGTTTATATGGCTCGTATTTATTATCTTCAAACCAAACAATTGAAATACAACAATCAGATAGTTTATTATTTATTGCCGCTTTTTGTTTTGCAATACATATTATCTTAATAGATGTTTTTATGAAACAATTTTATAGTCCTTTTACTTTTGGTTTTATTCAATACGCTATAGTATTTTTTTGTTCTTTAATTTTAGCTTTCAGTTTTGAAAATCCTACTTTTGTTAATATTAGAATAGAATGGTTTGAAATAGTTTATACTGGTATCTTATCAGCGGGTGTTGGTTATACATTACAAATTATTGCTCAAAGTAAAGCTAGTCCTGCACCTGCAGCAATTATTCTTTCTATGGAATCAGTTTTCGGAACTATAGCTGGGTGGATTTTATTAAACCAAATTTTAGATACAAATAAAATACTAGGGTGTATTGCAATTTTTGTAGGAGTGGTTATAGTCCAACTCATTCCAATTTATACGAAGAAAAAATAAAATGAATACAAGATTAGATGTGATAGGAATAGGCAATGCTATGGTTGATGCCATAATTCCATCTACTCAAACTGAAATTAAAAAGCACGACATTAATAGAGATTCAATGAATCTTATTGATGAAAATTTAAAAAATAATCTTCACCAAAGTTATACCATAAAAGAAATGGCTGGCGGTGGCTCCTTGGGAAATTCTATGTTTGGCATTACTTCTTTTGGTGGAAATGGAAGTTTTATTGGCAAAATTAAAAATGATGAAATCGGTGTTTATCTCCAAAAAGATATGGTGAGGGAAGGATTAAAATTTCCTCTTGGCTTCACTTCACCTGATATTTCTACAGGTTGTTGTACAATATTTGTAGAAGAAGATGGAACTAGAACAATGTGCACATTTTTAGGTGCTGGAACATTAATTGGTCCAGAAGATATTAAAGAGAATGACATTAAAAACCATAAAATTGCGTATTTAGAAGGATACTTGTGGGATAACGAAAATGCAAAAAAAGCCATGAAAAAAATGGTAGATATATGTAAGGCAGACAAACAAAAAATTGCTTTTACATTATCAGATCTATTTTGTGTCGATCGTCATCGTGATTCTTTTAAAGAATTAATAATTAACGATGTTGATATTCTTTTTGCAAATGAAGATGAAATTAAATCAATGGCCCAAACATCTAGTTTTGAAGAGGGTTTAGAATATGCAAAGTCATTAAATATCACAACTGCTATAACTAAAGGTAGCAATGGATCTATAATTGTATCAAATGATTCTCTTACTGAAATAGATGCACAAAAAGTTGACAGAGTTATTGATACTACAGGTGCTGGTGATCTGTTTGCGGCCGGTTTCTTATTCGGATATTCAAAAAACAAAAGTATGGAAGAATGTGGTAATTATGCTTCAATCGCTGCTGCAGAAGTTATATCTCATTATGGAGCAAGACCTTTAGTAAAATTATCTAGTTTAATTTAGATAATAATTTACTCTTATTTTCTTCATCACAAAATGAATACTTAATTGCATTATGGGTAAGTGAGGTAAGTTCTTTTTCATTTAGGCCAAGATCTTCCATCACTTTATATTCACCTTGAATAGTTGCATTAAAGAATGGTGGATCATCAGAATTGACAGTCACTTTTACACCTTGATCAAATAAAGTTTTAACAGGATGACTTTTATAATTTTCGTAAATCTTGGTTGCAATATTACTTGTTGGACATGTTTCTAAGACAATATCTTTGTCAATAATTTCTTTTACTAAATTGGGATCTTCAATTGATCGAACACCATGACCTAATCTGGTTGGATGAAGTAAGCTGATTGCATTTCTAATATTTTCTGGTCCATCCCACTCGCCTGCATGAACAGTTATAGGAAACTTTGCTTCCTTTAACATATCAAATGTATTTACAAATAGCTTAGGAGGAAAATGTAATTCATCTCCTGCTAAACCAAAACCAACAAGGTTAGGATGTGGATTATTCAGAACTTCTTCAGCTGTTGATTGAACAGACTCTGGGCCAAGATGTCTTATACCATTCATAATGAAGCGTGACACTATTCCGAAATCTTTTTCTGCTTCTTGTGAAGCTTCATGCACTCCTTCTAAAAATGAGTGATATGTCATCCCTTTTTCTTTCGCATGAGTAGAAGAAACCATTGCCTCTACATAAATGACATTTTTTGAAGCGCAGTCTTTTAAGTAAGCATAGGTTAATTCTCTATAATCTTCTGGTGTATGAATAACAGAAGTTACAACGTCATATTTTTTAATAAAGTCATAAAAATCACTCCATTCATATGCATATTTGTTACCAAAAATATCATTTGATAAATTGACATTATTTCTTAATGCAAATTTACGACACAAATCGGGTGTAATTGTAGCTTCTAAATGAACATGAATTTCAGCTTTTGGTATTTGATGGGTTGAGTTCATACAAAATTTTTTATATTTATATACAAATGTCAAAAATTATCAATTTATCTAGAAGAAAATTTATTTGGGGAATGTCTTGTGCTTGTGGAGGTTCTCTTATTCTTCCTTCGTGTGCCGATGTTGCCATGTCAGATAGAAAACAATTAAAAATTTTTAGTGATGATTATTTATATTCTAAAGCCTTTCCTGCTTACGAAAACTTTAAAATGAATACAAAATTAGTTTCAAACACAACTGAATCAAATAAAATTGTCGATATAGGTTTGAGTATTAGAGATGCTATTAATGCTTATTATTTAAGTCGTGCAGAGAAAAATCCAACTGATAATTTTCAATGGGAGTTTGTGCTTGTAGATAATGATGAAGTAATTAACGCGTGGTGTATGCCAGGTGGTAAGATAGCTTTTTATACAGGTATATTACCAATAGCAAAAAATGATGATGGTATAGCGTCTATTATGGGCCATGAAATTGCCCATGCCGTTGCAAGACATTCTGCTGAAAGAATGAGTACTGCAATTTTAGTTGATGCAGGAACATATGCATTAGAAAATCTTATACTAGGACAAAGATTGCCTAGTGTATCTAGACAACTAAGAACCTACGGCTTGGATTTGCCTTTTAATCGTAATCAAGAATCTGAAGCAGATTATATGGGAATTATTTTCTCCAGTCTTGCAGGATATGATATCGAAGAATCTTATAAAATTTGGGAACGTATGAAGGAAAAAAGAGGCGCTGGTCCATCTGAATTTTTCAGCACACATCCTTCTCCGGATAATAGAATAAAAAAATTAAAAGAATGGATACCTCTTGTTAACGCTCAATACCCTGCTATAAATACATAATGCTTGCTGTACAAATTAAGAATATTAATTATTCAATTAGAAAAAGACCTATTCTTCAAAATATAAACTTTGAACTAAATAAAGATACCATTGCCTGTATACTTGGTCCTTCGGGAAGTGGAAAAACGACATTATTAAAGCTTATTGCAGGATTAGAAAAAGTCCAATCAGGAAGCATTTTTATAAATGGACAAGAGGTAAGTAACCCTAAAAAACATACACCTACAGAAAAAAGAAAAATTGGATTTTTATTTCAAGATTATGCATTATTTCCCCATTTGACTGTGAAAGAAAATTTAGAATTTCCAATAAATTTTAAAAATTCAATTCATAATATTGATGATATAATTGATTTAATAAAATTACCTAATTCACTTAATAAATATCCGCATGAGCTAAGTGGAGGGGAACAACAACGAGTTGCATTAGCAAGATCAATAATTTCTCACCCTGATTTATTGCTATTAGATGAGCCATTTTCAAGTCTTGATCTAAATTTAAGAGAAGAAGTTAGAGATGATACACTTCATTTACTTCAAAAATCTAATGTTTCAACTATTATTGTCACTCATGATCCTTTTGAAGCGATGTTTATATCAAATCAAATTAATATAATGGATACATCAGGAAGTATAATTCAATCGGGAACTCCTTCAGAATTATATAATAACCCTATCAATTCGTATGTTACTGGATTTTTTGGAGAAACAAATAAATTTCAAGGAAAAGTTAATAATTCATATGTTAAAACCCCTGTTGGCAATATCAAAGCTCCAGATAATCTTGAAAATAAAAATGTTGTTGTTCATATTAGGCCAAAAGGAATCAAACTTAATAAACAGCCTACTCCTGTAAATGGAACAAAAGGAACTGTTGTGGCATCAAAATTAATGGGATCTTTTAGTTTTGTACATTTATCGGTATTAGATGAAAACAATAAAATAATACATGTGCACAGTCATATGCCACCAGAATTTAATCCAAAATTATCTTCAGCAGTGGAAATAGAAATAGATGAAAATCAAACATTTATTTTTCAAAACTAATTACTTTGTTTTTTTTGTGATACTTTTTGTATAGTTTTGTTTAAAAAAATAACGGGGCCTAAACCAACTACAACAATAATTAGTGCAGCAAAAGATGATTCTTGTAACAACTCATCAGATGCATATTGATAAACGTATGTTGCAAGCGTTTCAAAATTAAAAGGTCTTAATAAAAGGGTAATAGGCAGCTCTTTTAAAATATCAACAAATACAAGTATCCCTCCAACAAGGATATTTGTAAACAATAATGGCAATACAACTACTCGAATACTTTTTGAAAAACCCATCCCCATTGTTTTAGATGCATCCATTGTATTCGGATGAATTTTATGGATACCTGACCTTATAGCAGCATTACCTACGGCTAAAAATCTTGTAACATAAGCAAAAATTAAAATAATAAATCCTCCTGCAACATAACTCAAATGAAAATAAAAAACTTGATTAAGAAAACCAACAAATATTATTATACCTACGGCTAAAATTGTTCCAGGTAAAGCATATCCGCAGGATGCTAAAAAAATTAATCCTTTTTGTATGTGGTTAGATTTATAACTAGAAATTATAATCATTAAAATAGCAATCAACATAACAGAAAAAGCTCCTGCTGATGCAACTAAAATACTTGTTAATGAAATTTGAAAAATTTCTCTAAAATTAATTATTGAATAACCGCTTAAAACAAAATTTAAAAGAATCAAAACTGGCACTATAAATCCTAAAAAAATAGGAATAAAACATATTATAAAACAAATAATTTTTCTAGTATTTGAAATTGTTTCAGATGTTAAAATATTTTGTCCACTGCTTTTTTCGTGAAAACGTTGGCGTCTTCTTGCTAAATATTCAACCGTTAAAAGTACAACAACAAATAAAAACAGTACTGATGAAATTTGTGATGCTCCGGACAAACTATTCATACCAAGCCAAACATTAAATACTCCTAATGTTAATGTTTCTAATGCAAAGTATTCCACTGTTCCAAAATCAGAAATTGTTTCCATTAAAACTAGAGCAAGACCTGCAAATATTCCTGGTCTAGCTAATGGTAGAGCAACAGAATAAAAACTATTTCGACCATAAATTAAACTGGTTTGATAAAATGAAATAGGAACGGAGAGAAAGGATGCTCTGGTCAACATATAAATATATGGATAAAGTACACATGACATCACTAAAATAGCCCCGCCCATTGATCTTATTTCCGGGAACCAATAATCACTAGAATTGTTCCACCCGAATAATTCTCTCAAAAGTTTTTGTAGAGGGCCGGCATATTCTAAAAAATCTGTGTAAGTGTATGCAATTATATACGCTGGTACTGCTGCAGGTAAAAGTAAAGCCCATTCAAAAAAAAATTTTCCAAAAAAATTATATCTAGTAACTACCCAAGCTGTTGAAATGCCAAACAAAAGACTTAAGCAACCAACGCCAATCATTAAAACAACGGTATTATAAATATATCGTGGCAGAACTGTTGAAAACAAATGGGGCCACAGTGAAGTATCACCCAAGAAAGCAGAATAGAAGACACCCACAATGGGGGCAATAATAATTAGAGCCAAAAACGTAGCTAAGCTTGAGGAATTAAATAAATTGTTCAAAATAATTTTATTTATAGATCACCAGCCAACTCTATCAATTATTTTTTGAGCTAAAGGGGCTAATTCTGCAATTTTAATAATTGGAAGCTGATCTTCTCTAAATTCTCCCCATTTCTGTAGTTCAGAACTAGGGGATACATTTGAATTTACAGGATACTCGAAATTTATTTCACCGTATAGTTTTTGAGCTTTTTCACTAGATAAAAATTCAAGCAATATTTGCGCTTCTTTTTTATTTTTTGAATGTTTAGCAATGCCGCCCCCAGAAATATTGACATGAGCGCCTCGATCATTTAAGCCTTGATTTGGAAAAATTAATCTAACATTCTCAGCCCATTTTCTCTGCTCAGGATCATCAGAAAATTTTAACTTTCCAAAATAATAATTATTAATAATTGAAATTTCACACTCCCCTTCATAAATAGCTTTTACTTGAGATCGATCATTGCCTTGAGGTCTTCTAGCAAAATTATTAACTAATTTTTTAGCCCACTCCTCTGCTTTTTGTTCACCATGAGCGGCTATTACTGAAGCCATAATGCCTCTATTATAAACGTGACTCCCTGGTCTAGAACATATTTTTCCTCTCCATTTATCGTCAGCTAAATCTTCTAACGTAGAAATTTCATTATTATTAATTTTATTTTTATTAACAACGATTACCCTTGCTCTTTTAGATAAGCCAAACCATTTATTATTAGGACTTCTCAAATAAACAGGAATGTTATTAATTAATTTTTGAGATTCAACAGATGCAAGTAAATCAAGATCTTCATATATATATAATCTGCCAATATCTACTGTTAAAATTATGTCTGCTGGACTATTTTCTCCTTCTGCTTTTAAGCGTTGAGCCAATCCTTTTTTTGAATAAACAACATTGGTTTTTATTCCTGTTTCTTTAGTAAATAGCTCTAGAAAAGGATTAATTAAAAAAGGTTGACGATGAGAATAAATATTTATTTCTTTTGCGAATAAATTTTCTACTTGAAAAACTATGATCAAAATCATTAACAATTTAGAATATCTAATTTTCATTATTAACTCCCTTTTTTATAAAAAACTTTGTTGAAATATTATTAATTTTTTTTATCTTTTTAAAAAAATACTCTTTAATTTCAACAAAAGGATTCAGATATAAATCAAACAAACTATGAGTTTTTCCATTTTGATTCTTTTCTATACCTAACTTTAGAGAATCAAATTCAATTGAATGGTGCAAGGAGTCAAATAACCAATCCCAAACAGCAAGAGCAGCTCCAAAATTTTTATCATGATGTTCATGTGCAACTGAATGATGCAACTGGTGCTGGGCTGGTGAAATAAAAATGTACTCTAACCAGCGCCAATACCTTATTCCTATATGAGAATGTCTTAAATTTGAACCTAATACATTAAAAATAAAGACAAAAATATTAACTCCAAGAATTGTATATAAATCCACACCACTACCAAATAGAAAAACAAAAGAAGATATGCTTATTGCCTGAGCTACTGAGCTTCTTAAAGAAAAAACTATACCTTCTAAAGGATGAGTTCTAAAAACTGTCATGGGAGTTAAAACTGTAGCTGAATGATGGACTTTATGAAGTGCCCAAAGTATAGGCCATTTATGCATAAAACGATGTACTATGTATTTACTGAAATCATCAATTGTAAATTGAAATATGGTAAAAAAAAATATTACATATATCGTATTTATACTATTAAACATTCCCACACTTAGCCAATCAAGAGAATGAAAATAGAAATATAAAGCTGTTGCTATTGTCAGTTGTGTAATCAATAATGGTGAAATCAACATCATTATTAATTGATTAATTAAAAAAACTTTATAATCAGATTTAGCTGATTTTGAGAAAAGAATATTTTTATCAAAAATTTTATTTAGAGATTTTCTAAATGAAATTTTTTTGATAATCATAAACCAAACAATTGCTATAATAATTGAAATAAGAATATAAAATAGAAAAACTCTTTTTTTTGGATCAATAAATTGATTGCTTAGTTGTGATATATAATCAAAAAAAATATCCATTCAAAACTCTAGATTAGACATAGTGTGGCTTTAATAAAAGCCACACATTTTAAAATATATTTTAGTCGTTTTCTGCAGAATCAGAACTACCCATGTTACTAGCAAGAGCTTCCATTTCAGCAAGTTGATCTTTAGCTTTAGCAGTAACGCCGAACTCATCAACCATTAATTTTTGAATTTTTAGCATATGCAATTTAAATTCGCCCCATTCTTGAGCTTGATCCTTTATAAAATTCCCATTTGAGTCTATGCCTACAACTTGAGATGCATTTAAAAGCACAGGGCCTAATCCCATCATACGATTAAGTTTTTCTGCAGTTTCGCCAAGATTTTTAGGACCACATTGAAGTGCTAAAGCAAACCCTTTTAGCTCACCCCAATGTTTTGCGTAAGTTCTAAAAGCTTCAGTAGTATCACCATTTGAGTCCATAATTGTTTCAAGCTTCGCTAAATCTTTATATGTTGATCCTGCATATTTGAAAACTGACTCAGCAATCACTTTTTCCCAATTATCTGTAATGATATCTCTTTGAGCTAGCAATTTAGTTCTCTCATCAAAATTTAAGTTTCTACCATTTGCATCTACGATAATTTTTCTACCATCAATAAAAGCTTGATTGATAGTTGCAAGATAATTAGTTTTACCGCCTTTATCATAACTAGAAGCATAATATGCATGTGCATAAGTATATTCAGAATAAAGATCAACGACTCCATCATTATTAAAATCTGCAGAAGCCATATCTTTTTTCTTTGCAACATTATAATTTTGTTCAGCTGTCAATGTAAGAGCGTGGGCTGCTGATCCCCAATAACCGAAAGCTTCATCCCAACTATGTTCTTTCCCAGTATAATATGCGCCTTCTTTATAAGGTTCACTGTTAGGCTTTTGACCTACTTCCATTTTTTTCCCAAGATAACTATTTACAGCTTGATTGTAAAAAACAGCTCCCATAGCAAATTTAGATATTAATTGTGTATAGTCAAATCCAGTATTTGGATCAAAGCCACCTTCGACTTCACCCGCTTTAGTCATCATATGTTCTAAAACTTCTGGCCCAGTTAAATTACCCCATCCAGCTATTGTTCCTTTATAGGTTTTTTTTGATAAGTTTCCGCTTCCTATCTCAGAAATCATAGTTTGTTTAATTTTAAAATCATCTTTTGATTTAGGGGCAACAATAGACAAGCCTTCCTCGCCGTTATAATATGCCATCATCTGATCAACATCTCCAGTTTTAACTAAAGCTTTTAAGCTATCATGGAGAGCGTGCCTTGCCATTTGACCTGTGTATTTTACTGAATTAGTTTTGTCCCCACTGTAACCTTTTAAAGTTATAGGATAAGGTCCATATACACCGCCATCGGCGAAGGTTAGTTTGCTAAAACTAAAGAAGAGTATTGCTGTTAAAGCAAAGAAAATACTTTTTTTCATAATTATCCTTTTAAATTTAATTAAATAGTTTCAAAAAATTGAATCAATATTTTTTGTGATTTCCTTTTAAAGATAAATATTCTGAAGTATATTTTTTATATAAAGAGTATATTTTTTAAGCTAAAATGCAAAAAATTAGAATTATTCTAATTTAAATATTTTATAAATTAAGGTTTAAAAACTACCAATATTATTATAATAATTAATAATACTGTGGGTATCTCATTTACGAATCTATAAAATTTTTCAGAACGCGAATTGTTGTTATTAGCAAAATTTGCAAGCCACCTTCCACAAATAAAATGATATATTGTTAATGCAAAAACAAATAATATTTTTAGCATGATCCACATTTCAAGACCGGTATAATAAGTCAATATAAGGCCCGAGATCCAAGAAGCATAGGCAGCAGGAGAACAAATATACCAATAAAGCCGCCTTTCCATTATTTTAAAAGTATTAGAGGTCTCATCAATAATTTTAGAATTAGCATGATAAACAAATAGTCTTGGCAAATATAATAATCCTGCCATCCAAGAGATGACGCTTACGATATGGATAACTTTTATAATATTAAATATCATTTTTTAATCCCAACTTGCTTGAGGAGGCATGGACATTAAAATTGCATCAATATTACCACCTGTCTCAAGACCAAAACGAGTTCCTCGGTCGTGTAATAAATTAAATTCTGCATACCGACTTCTTTTTTTCAATTGAATTTCTTTCTCTTCATTGTTCCAAGATTTGTCTTTATATTTATTAATTATAGACATTGCATAGTTATTAAAAAATGATCCAACGTCTTTTATAAAATCAAAATCTTTATTCCAATTATTATTATTTAGATTATCAAAAAAAATACCCCCAATACCCCTAGGCTCATTTCTATGAGGTAAATAAAAATATTCATCACACCATCTTTTAAATTTTGGATAATAATTCTCATTATGTTGAGCGCACATTTTTTTTAATTCAACATGATAGTCCTTTTCTTCAGCAAAAGGCAAACAAGGAGTTATATCCATTCCTCCTCCAAACCAAGATTTTTCAGTTTCTAAATAACGTGTATTAAAATGCATAGACGGGATATAGGGAGAACAAGGGTGAAGAACAACGCTAATTCCTGTAGCTTTATAAGAACTATCGTTTTCAGTGCCTATTATATTTTTTGAAAAATTTTTTTCAAATTTTCCTGCAACTGTAGAAACATTTACTCCACCTTTTTCAATAATCGAGCCTTTTACTTTACTCATTTTCCCCCCACCTTCTTCACGGTGTTGCCATTCAGTTACAATAAATTTTTTATTTTCTATTTTTTCAATATCATTAATTAATTTACCTCTTAACTCTTGAAACCATGCTTGGGCATTTGTAAAATTTGAATCTGTCACTAAATCTTCCAGCCTTGTGTATGTTTGCGAATCAAATATTTCATCATTTCGATATGATCTAAATTATCATTTAAACATGGGATATATTCGTATGACGTTCCACCTGCTTCCATAAAATATTCTTTATTTTCCTCTTTCAATTCTTCGAGAGTTTCTAAACAGTCAGAACTAAATCCTGGAGATATGATATGAATATTTTTTATTCCTTCGTTAGGTAATTTTTTTAAAGTTTCATCAGTATAGGGCTGTAACCATTCTTGGGAACCAAAACGACTCTGAAAAGTAGTCATAACATCTTCTTCTTTATAATTAAGATGCTCTCGAACCAAGCGTGTGGTTTTTAGGCAAAAGCAATGATAAGGATCACCCTCAAGTAGATATTTTTTTGGTATTCCGTGGTAGCTAAACACAATTTTTTGTGGCTTGCCATATTCATTTTCCGCCTTTTTTATTGAATTTGCTATAGCTTTTATAAATAAATCTTCCTCAAAATATTGATTAATAAATCGTACTTCAGGAATCCATCTCCATTTTTGAAGGATCGTAGAAACTGCATCAAATGTACTGCCCGTAGTAGCAGCACAATATTGAGGATAAAGTGGAAAAATTAATAAACGCCTTACTTGTTGATGTTGAAGTTTGTTTAGTGAACTTTTAATAGAAGGATTTCCGTACCGCATGGCTAAAGTAAAAACAGTATTAGGAAATTCTTTACTTAATTGCTCTTCAACTAATCGTACCTGTTCCTTAGAAATATGTAGTAACGGTGAACCATCATCAGTCCATATTTTTTTATAATTTTTAGCAGAACGACGAGGTCGAATTTGAAGAATAATTAAATTTAAAATAATTTGCCAAATAATTTTTGGAATTTCAATGACCCGTGGATCAGAAAGAAACTCTTTTAAATAAGGTTTTAGAGCATGCGCTGTTGGCGCATCTGGAGTCCCGAGATTTGTAATTAAAATACCAGTCCTTTCACTGCTGCCATGTTGATAATCTTTTTCACCTATGTATTTTGACATAACTTTTAATTAAAATTTTTTCTTATTGTTTCAATGAATAAATGAACGTTTTCCTCAGGAGTATCTTTGTTAATACCATGGCCTAGTCCACATACCCATCCTGCTCTTTCATCAATATTTAATTTTAATAAACTATCGCAGTATTTAGATAATTCATCCTTAAGATCATTTTTATTTAAAAGCATCTTAGATTCATCAAAATTGCCTTGAATAAATCCTTTATTTTTTTTTGTTAAAAGCATTCCTAAATCATTAGTGCTATCACAACCAAGTCCAGAAAAATTTAATTTGATCAATGAAGTAAAAAAATTATTTGTTAAACCCTTCGCGTAATAACCAACTTTATTATTAAATTTTTCACTTATATTTTTTAAAATTTCTAAATAGATATTTTCAAAATCAACTGGATCGATGTCTGATAATCCACTATCAAAAATCATTACGATTTCTGCACCTGCTTGCAATTGAAGTTCAATATTCTTTATTAATAATGGGACTAAAGTATTCTTTAAAAAATCTATTTCAAACGAATCATTTTGTAATATTGCTTTATTATTTTTCCCTATAGCATATTTTAAAAGTGTGTAAGGGCCTCCAACAAAACCAATTAAACTTTTATTATTTGATAATTTGCCTCTAGTAAGTTGAATAGCTTCTTTTTGAAATTCTAAATGACTAATTGCTTTTTCAATATCATTAAATTTATGGGCATTATTACTGTTAATTTCTTCAGCAAAAATTGGGCCTGGATCAAATTTTAATGATAAACCCAATCCCTCTAAAATAAATAAAATATCACTAAAAAGAATAGCTATATCAAAATCAAACTCATCAATTGGTCCACAGGCAATCTCTGCAGATAATTCAGGATTTTTACAAAGCTCCTCAAAAGAATACTTTTTTTTAAATTCTCTATAGTGACTATGATATCTTCCTGCTTGCCTCATAAACCATATTGGGGGGGTGGGTTGGGAAATATTGTTAATAGAGTTTAAAAAAAGTTTATTTGACACTAAAGCCCAACTCCTTAGATTTTCTTGCTCCATATGTTATAATAAACTGTGCTCCAGCTCTTTTCATAACATGCCAACTCTCGAATAATCCTTCATTTAATTTCAATAAATTTTTTTCTGATGCTAAATTAATACCAGCATATTCTCCGCTTACTTGATACGCGCCCACCATTAAGCCTGTTAAGTTATTTATTGGTTGTATCAAATCTAAAGAATATACCCCTGGTTTAACCATTAACAAATCAGCTCCTTCTTCTGCACATCTTTTCGATGCTCTTAGTGCATCATTCTTGTTCCTATAATCTAATTGATAATGTTTACGATCGCCAAAAGATGGGGACGAATCTGCTGCCTCTCTAAATGGTCCATAAAAATTACTTGCAAACTTTGAGCTATAACTCATTATTGGTATTAGATCATGATTATTTTCATCAAGAGATAATCTTATTTTACTAGTTCTTCCATCCATCATATCGCTAGGAGCAATACCGTCTACTCCTGCATTCGCATAAGTAATAGCTATTTTAGATAATGCATTAAGAGATTTATGATTATCAATATTTTGTTTTTCATCAAACAAACAGCAATGGCCATGTGTTGTCATAGAACATAAACAAACATCAGACCATAAAAAAATATCATCTTTGAAATTTTTTTTAATTTGATTTATAGTTTTAGACTGAAAATCAAGATTAAAATCTTTTTCACTTTTTTGTGAAGGAATTAAAAAAAGAAGAAAGTTGCGACAATTATTTTTTAAATCATTTTCAATTTGTCTGAATGAATCATTAATATTAAAAACATAATTATCACCTAATCCAGGTATGTTTTTTTTATCAGTTATTTTTTCAGATATGAAAATAGGTTGGATTAACTGATCAGATAAAAAACTAGTCTCCGCACACATATTACGTAGAATGCTATTTTTCTTTAATCTTAATAATTTATCATTCATTTATTAAGCTTTCCCTCCATTGGTCATACGACAAGTGCACAGATAATTTCGATGGGTCTTTTAACATTTTTTGAATTTCTTTGAAGGTATTACCTGGTCCACAAGCGTGAAAAGCATCTAAAATCTTAGGATCTTTAGTAATTGAGACTTTAAAAGCGCTAGAACTCATCCAATAGAAATATTTTTTGTTTCCAAAATCGGGTAAATTAGCCTCTTCTTTAAGCTCATATGTATAAATGACATTTTGAATTAAACTTTCTACTGCATTTGAATGTGTTAATTTAATCCAAGGTAGATGACAAAGAGATGATATGTTTGGGTTAAAATCTTCACCCATACTATCTGAACATCCATTTACCC
>PTKX01000002.1 GCA_002938195.1 Alphaproteobacteria bacterium MarineAlpha5_Bin7
TGTTTGTCCATGACTCCAAATAATTACTACGGGATTTTTTTCTAAAACTAAGTCTTCTTGTATAGATGAAAGATCATAAGCATTTACATTTATTGCTGATAACAGAATAAAAAATGCAATTAAATTTTTCATAATAAATACTATTTAAGACTATATTGAAGGTATATTGAAGAACTTTTTTTAAAATAAAGGTGGAGTTAAAATTTGGAGCGGGCGAAGGGATTCGAACCCTCGACTTCAACCTTGGCAAGGTTGCGCTCTACCCCTGAGCTACGCCCGCAATGATTGCCTTTTATCATGATAATAAATGACTGTCATTATATCTTAAAAAGTATTAATTATTGCTAATTTATAGTTGTTTATAATAATTAAATAAATAGAATTATAGCAAATGCAAATTCATAATATATTTCCTTTATCTATTTTTCATGACACAATTGAATTAGATGAAGAAGAGAGAAATAATTTGGTTAAATTAATTTCTAATTCACATAATACTAGTACCTCAATACATAAACCTGAAAATGCATGGACAGGAGATATACATGGTCATGAATTTTTATTATCTAAACCAGGTTTTGAAAAAATTTACTCATTAATTTCCTCGAAAATTAATGATTACTTAAATATGTTAGCAATAAATATTGAGAAAATTGATTTATATTTTCAAAGATCTTGGGCAACAATTACTAAAGATAAACAAAAAATACAATTTCATACCCATACTCAATCAAATATTAGTTTTGCGTATTATTTGTTGAAACCAAAAAATTCTGGGGGAATAATTTTTGAAATGAATAATACTCCAAACTCAATATGCAATAACATATTTGCTAAAGATAAATTTGAGAAAGGGTTAATCAAAGAATCAAATATTTATAATATTAATCAAGCTATGTTTGATTTTAAACAAGATTCTATAGTTATTTTTCCCTCTCAAACACGTCATGCAACAATGGTCAATGAGTCTGGTCAGACAAGAATTTCACTATCTGGTGACATAAGTTTAATGTTAAAAGATAGTTCTGGTTTTGAACACATAATGCCCAATTTTAAACATTGGCAAAAGATACAAAAACCAAAATAACTTATTTAATTTAATATTTTTTTAAGTTTTGTTAATTCGCTTTTATATATTTCAGCTTTATTTACTGAGCTTGTGTAAATTTTTTTTCTTACTTGTTGTACACTAGCGGTTCTGACTATTGATTTATTTTTATAAAAATTAATACATTTATTTTCCCACTTTAATGAACAGAATTTTAATAATTTTTTTGTTTCTTCTTTTTGGTTGTTAACTAATTTTTCATATTGTATTTCATAAAAATCATTAATTAATAATTTTTTCCAATGGCTTATAGAATCTTCATATAATTTATAAAAATGTCCTATTTCATCTAAATTAAAAGTATATTCATTGCCTTTAATTAAAAAATTTTGCTCAAATATAGAAAGGCATGTGTCCATTGGATTTCTTTTACAATGTATTATTATAGAATTAGGCAATACTAACTTAATAAGGCCCATCCACCTAAAGTTTAAAGGAAGTTTATTTATTAATATTTTCTTTGAATTTGCAAAAGACTCGATTTTTTTTATATATTCTTTTCCAGCCTTATATAGATTTTCTTTTTTTATTAACTTGCTATCTAATAATTTTTTTTTGTTTAAAAAATATTTTGACAAAATTTCATCGAAAAAATTGACTTCTCCCGCACCATATACTTTTGTGTGACTAGATAACACTTGCTCTATCAAAGAAGTGCCTGAACGGGGCATTCCAACTATAAATATTGTTTTTTTCTTATCGAATCCAAATCCTTTAATTCTATTGAATAATTCTAAGCTTAAGGTATTCTCAATATTTTTAAATTTTATTTTGTCTTCATTTAAAGAATAATCAAATGTTTTTCTTTTAATTGAATTAGCAGACTTGTAATATTTAAAAGATTTTTTATAATCTTTTTTATCTTTATATAATTTTGCAACTGCAAAAGATAAATGTAACAATTCGTTATTATTTTTAGAAGATTTAATTAAATTTAATAATTCTTTTTCGTGTAAATTTTTTGTTGAGTAGTCTGTAATTATGCTTAAATTATAATGAGCCATAAAATTATGTGTATTAATTTTTATGGCTTTAGAGAAGTCATGTTTAGCTTCATTTATATTACCCTTAGAAAGATTGATTAATCCTAGATTATTACGAGCGATATCAAGATTTGGTTTATATTTTAAGGCCAAACATGTATATTTTTCAGCTTCTAAAATTTCTCCTTTTAGGTAAAGTAAATGTCCTAAGTTACACAAAGCCTCAGCATCTTCTGTAATTTTAATTGATTCTTTTAGATTAAATATTGCTTTTTCAATATTATTGAGTTGAATATAAATTTGTCCTAAATAAAAAAAAACTTTTGAGTTTTTTTTTATTTTTATTGATTCTAAAAAATATTTTTTAGCCGTTTGATGTTCTTTTTTTGACAAATATATTAAACCTAAATTATTTATTGCCACATCATCTTTTGGATTTATTTTGATAGCTTGATTAAATAATTTTATAGCCTCTTTTTCTCTATTTGTTTTAATACAAACCAATCCCAAGCTTGTGTACAATAGCGGACTAATGTTATTTTGTTTTATTAAGTTTCTATACCCTTTTTCTGCCTCATTTAAGCGCCCTAACTTATGTAGTTTTAAATATTCGTTAAACTTCATTATTTATACTTGTACTTTAGGGACATCTTATCTTGATTATTTTTAATTTTTAAAACACCTTTAAAAGGAATAATTTTTTTAGCAAAAAGTTTAGATAGAAGTACATTTTTAAGTATTCTTTCGTAATGTTGTTTGTAATTTTTTCTTCCTGAGCTAATTTTATTATTTTTAGCAATTAAATTTATTAGATAGTTTTGATTTATTTTTTTTATAGTGATTTTTTTAAATTTCATATACTAATGTTTGAAAAATCTAAAATTTGAAAAATATAAAGGCACATTATTTTTGTTTGCAAAATTAATTATTTTATAATCATTTTTTGATCCACTTGGTTGAACAACAGCTTTACAATTTTTTTTAAATAATAATTTTAAGCTATCTGTAAATGGGAAAAAAGCATCTGAAGCAACAACAAATCCATTATTTTTATTTTTTTTAGATATTTTATCTAATGCTATTTTAGTAGCATCTATTCTGCTCATTTGACCAGCGCCAATACCTAATGTTTGTTTATTATTGCCAATCACTATTGCATTAGATTTAACATGTTTACAAACTCTTAAACAAAAAATTAAATCATCAATTATTTTTTTTGAAGCTTTTATTTTAGTGGCTTTGTGTAAATTACTTATTTTTATATTTACATTGTTCTGCTCTTGTATCAATAAACCATTATTTATTGATCTAATTTCTTTGTTTTTTTTAATTTTATTTTTACTTGTTTTCACTAAAATTAAATTTTTCTTATTTTTTAAAAGATTTATTGATTCTTTTGTAAAATTTTTAGCTATTATTACTTCAAAAAAATTAGCATATAATTTTTTAGCCAGATCATAATTTACTGTTCTATTTATTCCTACAATACCTCCAAAAGCACTTTTTTTATCAGAGTCCAATGCTTTTTTGAATGATAAGTTAATTGTCTTTGCAGAACACACACCGCAAGGGTTATTGTGTTTAACAATAACACAAGTAGGCTCTTTAAATTCTTCTAATAATTTATTTGCAGCGTCGAGATCTAAAAAATTGTTATAACTCAATTGTTTTTCATTATTTAGATTTTTTAACATTTGATTGCTGACGCGATATTTTAAAAAAGCTTTTTGATGGGGATTTTCACCATATTTTAATTTTGTTTGTAATAATTTTTTATTACCGGTTTTATTATTTTTACCTTTGAACCATCTTGCAATGGCCAAGTCATAATTTGCTGATTTTTCAAAAGCTTTTTGGGCCATTTTTTTTCTGAAATCTATGGAGGTTTCCCCATTATTTTTTTTTAGATTGTTAATCAGTTTATCATAATCATGATTGTCGCAAATAGAGGTGACGAAATTATAATTCTTTGCTGCAGATCTTAGCAAAGTTACCCCACCTATATCAATCATTTCGATTGTTTTTTGGTGTTTTGCATTTTTATATTTTTCAAATGGATATAAATTTATAATTACAAAATCGATTGTTGGAAAAATAAGTTTCTTAAACTCGTTTAACTGTTTGTTATTATTTCTTTTGAAAAGTATAGATGCATATATCTTTGGATGTAATGTTTTTACTCTTCCATTCAATATCTCTTTAAACCTAGTTATATTGCTTACTTTTTTGCAATTATATCCCAATTTTTTGATTTTGTTAGCAGTTTCACCAGTTGATATTATATCAATATTATGATGTTTTAAGGTTGAACATAATTTTTTTAAACTAGCTTTGTTATAAACTGAAATCAAAGCACTTTTTTTATTTGTTAATTTTAAATTTTTTCTAGCGACCATTTTTCTATTATTTTTGAAGTATCTGCATAGTTTGATATAACAATTTGCTTCGTTTTTTCTATTGTTTTTCCATCTTTGATATAAATGCTATCTTCTAGATTTATAGCACTTTTAGCGTTAAAAACCCAAGATTGATTTTTTTGCGTTTTGATAAAAACTGTTTTTTTATTATTTGAAAGAAGACAAGAACATATAGGCGTTAAGTGAAATCTAATACTATATTGTATTTTTTTTGAATTAAATTTTGATAAAATAATTGAATCCTCTCCTATTATAAAATTTTTTCTTTTAAATATTTTTAATTTTCTTTTTATGATTCTATTGAAGTTTTCTTTATATCCATCATGGCTTGCAATCCAATTAACCTCTTCATCATTTTCTTCATGACTAAAAGATAATTTTTTTGGAATGCGTTTATATGAATTTTTAGACAACTCGCTTATATTAGTATTATCAACAATTAATGTTGAATGGGCGGCGCTATATCTTAAGTATTCTGGTTTTTTTCCATATCTTTTTTCAACGGAACCGCAATTTGTAATAATCTTTTCACCAAAGCTGCTCATTTCAAGGCTCAAGGTTCCTGAATGAAGATTTTTATTAATTTCTTTATTGGTTGGAGCTACTATATCAAAGAATACTTTCTTATGTTTATCGCTATATATACATATTCCATTTTCAATTTTATCAAGTTTTTTGGGCGTTATATCCGATATTAAGCTTTCAATTTGTTTATATTTTAAATCATTAGCATTATTTGATCCGTTAAAAAAAGCTATAGAGCCATCTTTATGAAAAAAATTGTTAAAGGCTGAAGTCATATTATCTAATTGATTATATATTTCTTTGTATACATTCATATTAAAGTACAACAATATGTTTTTAATTTCATGAAGTTGATTAATAAATTCAGCTTGGTAGCTTGGATTATAGCCTCTATGATATCCATTGGTATCTATAAACTTAAATAGCTGCGTTTTTAATTCAGATAAAATTTTATTCAAATTTTTATTAAAAATAATTCGCATTAAAATTAATATTTTAATAACCTCTATTGATATTTCTTCAATTTTATCAAATTTTCTAGCTGCTTCTAACATTAAATAATGTTTAAGTATTAATTCGTAAAATAGTTTTTTTTCTTTTTCATCGGATGAGATAGCATAAAAATCATAATAATAAATTAGATTAGTTAATCTCTTTGCTGTAATTTGCGTATTCCATATAAATGAATTTTTTGAATAATGATTGTTTAGCCAGTTGAAAATTAATTTTTTTGAACTATTTACACTTTCTGAACCTCCAATTTTTTTTGCTGGCTGTAACCAATCAAAGCAATGATAGTTATAATCTTTATCTTTTAGAAATTTTCCCTTTGTATATTTATTTGATAAAAATATCTTCTTTGAATTTTCATAATTATCAAAATTAATATTTAAAAAATTGTAATTAAAATTATTTGTATAATTTTTTTTTATTTTAATAAAAAAGGAATTTATAAAAAAAAAGATGTATAATTTTTTTACAATTTTATTAATCATTTTTAGTTATTTTTGCAGCAAAAAAACCATCAATAAAAAATTTTTCATGAACTTTTTGTGGTAATATATATATGTTTCCCGTTTTATTTATAAACTTTTTATAAAATTCATTATCTGAATTAAATTTTTCTAATTTAAAATTTTTATTATTTTTTAAAAATGAATTTATTTGATTCTCGCATTCTTCTTTTAAGAAAGAACAAACCATATACAATATAATGCCATTTTTTTTAACTAATGTTTTGGCTTTATTTAAGAGCTGATCTTGAATGTTAATTATATTGTTGAAGTTAGGAGGTTGTTTTCTATAAAAAATTTCAGGATTTCTTCTTATTGTGCCAACAGAAGAACAGGGAGCATCAAGCAAAACAACATCAAATTTTTTTTTCAAGTTAATTTTACAAATATCATTATTAATTATTTCAATATTATACCCTAGTCGCTTTAGATTTTTTTTCATTATAATTATTTTTTTATTGTTTATTTCAAATGATTGCACCATTGCTTCCTTATTTAAAGCTTGAAAAGTTTTCCCCCCAGGTGCTGCACACATATCAATAACTAATTTATTTTTAATGTTATGCAAAACATGCAAGGGTAGCATTGTAGAAAAATCTTGTATCCACCACATACCTTTTTTATAATCCTCAATTCTTTCAATTTTATCATATGAATCTAATAATATAGAATGATCAGATGTATTAACTCCTTTAAATTTTAATTTATTAATTTTATATTCCTTTTTGAAAACAATATGTAAACTTGGTTTTTCTTTAATTGTTTTTACAAAATAATTTTTTTGCTCATTATCCCAATATTTAGTCTTTTTAATGAACCACTTTGGTAAATCAGAAAAATTATTGTCTAATTTAATTATAGATTTATTTTTAATTACCTTTCTAAGAACGCCGTTAATGAATTTTGGGTTTGTGTTGTTTATTCTTTTTGAAAGTTCGACAGTAGAATCAACCACAGCATATTCTTTAAAGCTTAAAAAAATTATTTGAGCTATTGCACTTAAGAGTAAAAAGTAATTATTACTTCTATAATTAATTTTTTTAA
The DNA here is from genome assembly GCA_002938195.1 of Alphaproteobacteria bacterium MarineAlpha5_Bin7. GTDB lineage: Bacteria > Pseudomonadota > Alphaproteobacteria > HIMB59 > MarineAlpha5-Bin7. The sequence goes on from PTKX01000002.1 coordinate 7,091, forward strand.
CATATAATTCAACTATTCTATTAATAATTGCATAATTTCTCATTGAACAAAAAACAACACTGTGGACCATTCTTTTATCACTTTTATTAATGCCCTTTTGTTTTATTTGATTTTCAAATAATAGATCAAAATTGGAAAATTCATTTTTTAACGAAATTAATATTTCGTGTATAATTAATCGTGATATTATTCCTTTTTGCATCAAATTTTAAATATTATTAATATGCCATATTTTAGTTTTTCAATAAAAAGCAATATTGACAAAATATTACACTTTTTAGGAGATAATAATATAAATCTAGAAATAAATACTAAATATTATTCTAAAAACTCTAAAATTTATAAATTATTTAATAATAGAAAATATTATAACCTAATTGAAAACATCCAATATGAAAAAAGGGAAAAAATTAAACTTATAGGTAAAAAAATACTTATATGTTTGCCTCCCAGTATAGGACTTGGGGATTCTGTAGAATATGCTCTTTTTTCCAAAGCTCTTGTTGAGAGTAATTTATTTGATAAGGTGGGAATAGCTTATGTAGATAGGTTCAAAATAATTTTTAAGAAATTTTTTAATTTATCAAATATTTATCCTAATTTTATTAGTCAGACTGAATTAAATACTTATGATACAATTTTCCATGTAACGCTTGAAATTAATCAATTAAAAAATCAAAAATATTCTCGTGAAGATATTGAAGGGGCCTTAACTCACTATTTTAATATTAAAAAATTTAGAAAAAAAATAACCAAAAATTATAATAAAATAAACAAGATAACTATTTTCCCAATATCAGAATCTCCACTAAGAACATTAAATGATAAATTAATTAATAATTTGGTTAGAAAGTTCAATAATTATTCTTTTGATATAATATTAGATAGATCTTCAGAAATTTCAAATTATCTAGATAAACTTATTTCTTCGGACAATATTAATAAAATATATCCAGAAAATCTTATTGATTTGATTAAAGAAATTGAAAAAGTAGAATTTGGAATATTTCCTGATTCGGGCCCTCTTCATTTGGCAAAGATTCTAGGGATTAGAGGGATATTATTAACTACTACAGTTAATGGAAAAAAATTATTAAATGGATTTAATAGCATTGAAGAGTTTCTTAATAATTATCAATCTAACTATTGTTCAGCTCCATGTGGTTTAACAAATATTTTTAATTATAACAATTCTATCGGTTGCTACGATAGCTTAAAGATTAAAAAAAATGAAATTTTAAACTTAAAAAGCTTTAATAAGCTACAAAGAGGATCTTTAAAAAAAAATTATATAAATTTTATTGATAATCCTGTAGGCTGTCATGATAATATTGATGTTAAATCTTTATACAAACACTTAATTGAAAAGTTGAATAATTATGGATCGAGGAACTCTTGAAACAATAGTTGGAGCGATGTTCGCAGGCAAAACAAGCGAACTTTTGAAACGAATACTATGGGCTGAACATCAGGGAAAAAAAATTCTAGTTATAAAACCTAAAATTGATAATAGGTATTCAGAAAAACTTATTTCTACACATAATAACTTAAGTCACGAATGTTATGCCATGAATAATTGGAAAGAAGTAAATTCTAATTTTGACTTTTCTAATAATAATTATGAAGTAGTTTTTTTAGATGAAATTCAATTTATGGATTCGAAAGAAACTATTAAAAACGTTGAAAATTTATTACAAATTGGCATAGATGTTGTTTGCGCAGGTTTAGACCAAGACTCTCGAGGCAAACCTTGGGATACCTCTTCTTATTTACTAGGACTTGCAGATAAAATTACTAAAATATACGGTTTTTGTAATGTTTGTGGCTTAGAAGCAACTAAAACTTATAGAAAAATTGAAGGAGGAGAAAGAACACAAGTAGGCGCGTCAAATATATATGAGCCCAGATGTTTAAAGCATTGGAAACCTCGATAAAAAAATAAATTTAATTTTTGTTCAGTCTTTTTTCGACTAAATCACTTACTACAGATGGATCTGCAAGTGTGGAAGTATCTCCAAGTTGGTCATGCTGATTAGCGGCAATTTTTCTTAATATTCTTCTCATAATTTTACCAGATCTTGTTTTAGGTAAACCTTGGCTAAATTGAATATAATCTGGAGTAGCAATTGGACCAATTTTCTTACGAACCCATAACTTAAGTTCTTTTGATAAATCTTCAGAAATTTTTTCTCCTGCATTTAAACTTACAAAGCAATATAATCCATTACCTTTTATGTCATGAGGATAACCAACAACTGCAGCTTCAGAAACTTTATTATGAGCCACAAAAGCACTTTCAATTTCAGCTGTACCCAAATTGTGACCAGAAACTATAATAACATCATCAACTCTTCCAGTTATCCAATAATAACCATCAACATCTCTTTTACACCCATCGCCTGTAAAATATTTTCCATTAAATTGTGAAAAATATGTTTTAATAAATCTTTCATGGTCTCCAAAAACCGTCCTCATTTGTCCAGGCCACGAATGTTTTATACATAATCTACCTTCGCATTCCCCCTCTAATTCATTTCCATTTTGATCTACAATCGCAGGTTGAATCCCATAAAATGGCTTTGCAGCTGAACCAGGTTTCAAATCCATCGCACCTGTTTGCGCTGATATTAAAATACCTCCTGTTTCTGTTTGCCACCATGTATCTACAATAGGGCATTTTGAGTTTCCAGGAACCTTATAATACCACATCCATGCTTCAGGATTAATTGGCTCTCCAACAGTACCAAGAATTTTTAAAGAACTTCTATTTGTTTTTTTCACAGGTTCATCACCCTCTCTCATGAGAGATCTAATCGCTGTTGGAGCAGTATAAAAAATATTTACTTTATGTTTATCTACAACTTGCCAAAATCTAGAAGTATCAGGATAGTTAGGCACGCCTTCAAACATAATAGTTGTAGCACCATTTGAAAGAGGACCATAAATAATATAACTATGGCCTGTAACCCAACCTATATCGGCTGTGCACCAGTAAATATCATTTTTTTTATAATTAAAAATATATTCATGAGTCATTGAAGCATAGACTAAATAACCTCCAGTTGTGTGGAGTACACCTTTAGGTTTTCCTGTTGATCCAGAAGTATAAAGAATAAACAAAGGATCTTCAGCATTCATTTCTTCGGGCTCACATCTTTCGTTAACATCTTTAATAATATCATCTAAATAAATATCTCTACTTTGATTAATTGAAACATCGTTCCCAGTTCTTTTTACAATTAAGCATTTTTTTACATCAGGGCAGTTATTAAGCGCCTCATCAGCAATTTTTTTTAGTGGTATAATTTTTCCACCTCTAATACCTTCATCGGCAGTAACAAGATATTCTGATTTACAATCCTTCATTCTGCCAGCAATAGATTCTGACGAAAAACCGCCAAATATTATTGAATGCACCGCTCCTATTCTTGCACAAGCAAGCATTACATATGCTAGCTCAGGAATCATTGTGAGATATATTGTTACTCTATCACCTTTCGTTATACCAATTTTTTTAAGTGCATTTGCTGTTTTGCAAACATTGTCCAGCAATTCCTTATAAGTTATTTTTTTTGAAACATTTGGATCATCAGATTCCCAAATTATTGCAATTCTATCTGGATCATTTTCCGCATATCTATCAATACAATTATAACTAGCATTCAATTTACCATCATAAAACCACTTGATAGAAACATCGTTTGAACTATATTTTACATCCTTGATTTTAGAATAAGGTTTTGTCCAAGAAATTCTTTTTCCATGTTCAGACCAGAATGATTCGTTATTACTTATTGAATCATTGTACATAGATTCATATGTACTTTCGTCTACTAAAGCATCTTTTACCCAATCTGACTGTATTGTAATTTTATTCATATTTAATTTTGACTATATTATAATAAATATAAAAAAAAAGATAATCATTTTGTTTGTAATTTAAAAAATGAGCTACAAATAATTATATTTTTTCATTAAATCTTTAAAAGATTTTTCAATCTCACTTATTTGTTTAGGAGTTAATATTTCTCTCCATTGTTTTTTTTGACCTTTTCTAAAAAAATTTGAATGTTTTGTTGCTTCCAAAAAACCATATTGTTTTTCTAAATTACTTAGATTTTCAAAACTTGTTGTTTTTATAATATTTTCTAATTTATTTTCTAAACTTGCAAATTTTAAATTATAATTTTTTTTGAAAAAATTAACTATTTCAATAATAATTTTCATTGGTTTATCTAACAAATCTTCATATTTGATAATAATTTTTGGAACAGAAATTTCTTCCCACGATTTAACATTATCATCCCAACTAGAAATATAAGAATAATATTTTTTATTTTTTGTGTTAGGGCCAGTTTTATACAAAGTTGAGGCACCTATTTTTTTCATTAAATAGATTGTTTCATCAATTGTTTTACCAAGATGCTTAGAGTAAGATATTACAACATCTCTCGGGTCTCTAATCAAATAAATTGCACCCAATGTATTATTTGTTGATGTAAAATTATTTTTTCCGTAGGCAATACATGCGTGATGTGTTTTAAGAAAAGCAAAATCACCTTTAATGACAGTTTTGTTTTGACCCTGAACCCAATACTTAGAAAGTATTTCTAATTGTGAGAGATTATCATAATCATTTTGATTTATATCTTTTATAAATTCAAATCTTTCAGCATGTTCAAAGATGCTAGTGGAATTAAAAAGCTCAAAAGAAAATTTTCCATCTTTTGTAAAAAAAAGACTAGTTAATATAGCGCGTATCCAAGTGTTTCCACTTTTAGGGTATGAAGCAATCCAAAATATTTTTTTATTCATCTTAAATTGACTGACCTAATTTACATATATGATCCCACAATTTTTTTTCTATTGGCATCACTGAAAGTCTTGATTGCTTTAGAAGGATTAAATTTTTTAATTTTATATCATTTTTCATTGCTTCAAGAGTGATGGGTCTTTTAAACGAACTTTTATGTTTTAAATCTACAGCAACAAATCTTTTTAATTTATCTGTTGGGTCTGGATAATACTCTCTTTCTACTACAACTATGCCCATAATTTGTTTTTCTTTAACTGAATGGTAAAAAAAGCAATAATCCTTCTTTTTCATAGCCATTAAATTATTTCTTGCTTGATAATTTCTGACTCCATCCCACATTGTAATTTTTTCTTTTTTTTGATTTTCCCAAGACCATGTGCTTGGCTCAGATTTTACTAACCAATATTTCATAAATTTTTATTTGAATTAATTGATAATCTAGGATTCTCTTTAAATAAATAATCTGGTTTAATTTTATTTTTAAATTTATAATGTCCAACAAGGCCTATCATTGCAGCGTTATCCCCACATAACTCTACAGGAGGATATATTATATTATATTTATTTAAATTAATATTTGAAGAAAGTGTTTTTCTAATTTCTAGATTTGCTGCAACCCCTCCTACAATAGATATATTTTTAATTTTAATTTTTTTTTGATCAATAATTCTTAAAACATTTTCTAATTTTTTTTCTAAAATTAATATAATTTTTTTTTGAAAAGAAGCCGCTAAATTTTTTTTGAACTCTAAACTTATTTTTTTTTGTTTTTTAACAATTAAGCTTACTGCAGTTTTAATTCCAGAAAAAGAAAAATTAATTTCGTCTTTATTATTTAGTGGGTGTGGTAAAGAAAATTCACTATCATTGCCCATTAATGCTAATTTTTCAATTTGAGGACCTCCAGGATAAGCAAGTTTTATAAGCTTTGCAACTTTATCAAAAGATTCTCCAATAGCATCGTCAACACTTTCTCCCAAGAGCTCATATTTATGAATATTTTTTACTAAATAAATTTGTGTGTGACCACCTGTTAAAAGAAGGGTGATGTTAGGAAACTTTACTGTATTATTAAATAAAGGAGAAAGTATATGACCTTCTAGGTGATTTATGGGATAAAAAGGCTTTTTAAGACTTACTGCAATACTTTTGGCAGTAATAGAGCCAACCAGCAATCCTCCAATTAGCCCTGGCCCACTTGTAGCACAAAAAAAATCTATATTTTTTAAATTTAGGCCAGCTTTTTTTAAGCACATCGGAATATTTTTTTGCAAAATTTCTAGATGTGCCCTTGATGCTATCTCTGGAACAACACCTCCAAATGCTTTATGTTCAACTTGATTGGAAGTAATTTGGCTTAATATTTCGGCTTTTTCATTAACTATTGCCACAGATGTCTCGTCACAAGAAGTTTCTATTGAAAGTGATAAAGTCATATAAATTCTATTAATTTTGTACTGTGAAACATACTTAGAAAAATGATAAACTCAATATTAAATGACAGAAAAGATACTAAAGAAATTTTATTTTTTCACCAAATTGTCAACTTCTTTGATTCTTTTCTTTATTATTGTTTTTCTTGGCTATATTTTTTCTAAAGCATATATATCAAATTCAGGAAATGAGCAGTCTTTGCTTATAAATGAACAAATAAACGAACTATTTGTTGCCGTTAAGCACAATGCGGAATCTTTAAATAATATCAAAAATCAGATTAGTAGCAATGAAGCAGCTTTGAGCGATATTAATTCAAAAATTTCTAAACAGAACCAGGGGGGTCTTTTTTTGGACCAAGTAGAGAATCTTTTAGAAGAGAATAAGCAAATAAATGAACAAATCATTCAGTTAAATAAAAAATTAGAAAATTCAAAAAATCATATTCAACCAATAGATCAAGATAATTCAGAAAATATATCTATTAATAGTTTAATAGATTTAATCAAATTAAAATATGAAAATGGCACAGATGTAAAAAAAGAATTAACTTTATTACAAAAAAATACAAACAATTCTCATAATGCAAATTTTGAAAAAATGTTTCTTTTATCCAATAGTAAATTTATTGGTTTAGAAAATTTGCAAATTGAATTTGATATTTTGATGAAAGAATATTTAAAAGAATATTATAATAATAAAAATAGTAATTTATTTTATAATTACTTATCAAAATTTTATACAATAGAGCCTAATTCTACATCTAACTTTAAAAGCGATGTACTTAAAAACTTTTCTATAATAAAAGATAAATTAAAACAAAAAGATATACAATCATCTTTGTATTATTTATCTAAAGTAGACCAATCTGAAAATTATTTTAATTATTGGATTAAAGAGGCCAATAATTATGTGATATTCAATAAAAATTTAATTTTTATACAAAAAAATAAATGATAAAATTATTTATAATTTTCATTCAACTTTCAATTCTAGTATTCTTAGGGACTTTAATCATTAATTTTTCTTATCCAGTTTCCATTGCTCTGGAAGAAGTTATAATATCAACTTCAAGTTCTGTTATAATTTTTTTGTTATTAACTACAGTTTTTTTAATACTTTTTTTCCAAAAGATTTTATTTTTTATTAGGCAGAAATTTGCAGCCCTAAAACATAGTAATCGTAATAATAATTATCAAAAAGGATACCATGCTTTTACTCAAGGAATGATAGCGCTAGCAAATAAAGATCATAAGAAAGCTATTTTGGCAAATAAAAAACTTTCAAAATATCTGGATGACAAATCATTAAGCCTCCTTTTAATGTCTGAAACACTTAAAATAGAAAAAAAATACAGTGAATTAGAAAAAGTCTATCAGGATATGCTTAAAAATGATGATACTAAAACTTTGGGTCTAAAGGGCCTCATGAATCAAAGTTTGCAAGAACAAGATTATCATCATGCTTTTATTTATGGTGAAAAGTTATTTAATGAGAATCATCAAATTGATAAACTTTATGAGACCCTTATAACAATTATAAGTAAAACAAATAATTGGCAAAAACTGATTGAAATCAATGAAAAATCTTTAAAAAATAAAATAATTGATAGACAAACTTATTCTCTAAATCAGTCAATTGCATTTTATGAAATTTCAAAAATTAAAATGCATAGTGATACTTCTGAATCAATTCAATTAATGGAAAAAGCACTAAAATTAAGAGAATTTTTTCCTCCATATGTATGCTTGTATATAGATTTATTAGTGGAAAAAAATAAACTTACTTTGGCAAAAAAGTATTTATTTAAAGCTTGGTCAAAAAACCCACATCCTGAATATAAATCTAAAATAAAATTATTAGCTGATAAAATGGGAACCGCCTTTAATGAATTAGCTAAATATATTACAAAGGATACCACATCTTTATCAGAATCAAAAATATTACTAGCAGAGTCATTAGTTGAGATTGAAAAATGGTCAGATGCTAAAAAAATTATTAGCAATCTCTTAGAGCATAAACCCTCAAAAGAGGTTTGTATGTTGATGTCAAAAATTGAAGAGGGCGATACCAATGATCCTCAAAAAGTTAATGCTTGGATTTCTCGTTCTAATTTTGGTGATTTAAATAAAATTTGGATATGCAGTATAACTAATATCTCTCAAACAAATTGGAACTCAGTAGGTGACTCTGGTTATTTTAATACTTTAGAATGGAAAAATCCAAAATTAATTTCAGATTTGCAGCCTACTAATGTTGAAACAAATATTATTAAATATATAAATAATTAATGGATATTGGAAAGCCTACATTTTTTATTGGTTATGACTCTAAAGAAGATATTGCTTATAGAGTTTGTAAACAATCACTTTTAAAAAATTCTTCTATTCCAATAAATGTATTGTCTTTAAAACTTTATGAATTAGTTGCTCAAAAATTATATAATAGACCCATAGATCCGCTTGCTTCTACAGAATTTACATATTCCCGTTTTTTAGTTCCAAGTATTATGGAATATAAAGGTTGGGCAATATTTTGTGATTGTGATTTTATTTTTTTTGAAGATGTAGCGAAACTTTTTAAAAATTTATCTTCGGATAAGGCAGTATATTGTGTACAGCATGACTATACCCCTAGTGAAAAACATAAAATGGATGGCAAGCAACAAACAATTTATCCCAGAAAAAACTGGTCTAGCTTTATTGTTTTTAATTGTTCTCATCCGAGCAACAAAAAATTAAATTTAGATTTAGTTAATTCAGAATCAGGATCTTATTTACATCAATTTAAATGGTTAAGTGATTCTGAGATAGGTTCTTTAGATGAAAGATGGAATTGGCTAGAAGGTTGGACCTCAAAGCACAATGAAGAAAAACCTTATGCGGTTCACTATACTAGAGGTGGGCCCTGGTTTGATGAGTGGCAAGATGTTGAATATGCTGCTGAATGGATAAAAGAAAGAGACTTTTACCTCAAAAATAAATTTAATTCTTAATTTTAAATTTTTTTATTAAATCTTTTTTGATATCTAATATAGTTTCTTCATATTCAGATTTTGTGGAGTAAATTTTTATACTACTATACCAAGGCGTTTTGTTATTATCTTGATTCCAATAAAAAAATGTAGCATGATTTTTTGGTTTAATTAACCAAGTAGGTACACCCAAAGAGCCTGCTAAATGTGCAGTACTATTACTAACTGTAATAAATAAGTCTAAGTTTTTTAGAAGTCCAGATATTGATTCAAAGTCATTAAATAAGTCAACCCCTTCTATTGTATCAATACTAATTTTATTTTTATTATTAAAGTTAACTAATTCTTCAGCGGTATCACCATATTGTAGATTAATAAAATCAAAATATTTAAGCCTTAATATCGGCAATAGATTAGATAAACTAACTGATTTAAATTCGCCATAGTGCTCCCTTTTGCTTCTCCAGGAGATACCAATTTTAGGTTTTTTCAAATTACTTAATTTAGACTTTATTTCATTTATTTTTTTATTGTCTATTTTGAGAAAATTTTCCTTTGGGAAGCAAGAAATATTTTTTCTAAAAAACCTGCCTAAGCTTCCAGCATAGATTACTGTATCAAAATTATTTAATTTTTTTATTTCACTGGTGAAAGTGCCAAAGGGAAAAAATTTATCTTTATTATTTTTGTTTAAAGAATAATCAAATAATTTTATTAACCTTTCATCTGATTCAAAAATTGCGTTTGGAAATTCTTGTAATACATCTGCATACATTGATCCATATAATATTTCATCTCCAACCCCTTGTTCTTTAACTATCAAAATTTTACTACTACGGTTTAATTTTTTTTTGCTATTCCATAATTTATTTTTTATATTATCGTGTTTAGTGTTTTTGAAACTAAATTCTTCTAATTTAAGTCTCCCATCGAAAATGTTCCATGCTTGTTCATACTTTTGTTGTTTTAATAATAAATGTGAATAAGCTTTTTTTATTAAATCATTGTTAGGATTCATAGCATATGATTTTTGATAAAGTCTTTCTGATTCTTTTTCCTTTCCTAAATTAAAATATGCTATTGCAATATTACTCATAATTAAGGGATTATTTTTATCAAATTCTTCTGCTTTTAAATAAAATTGTAATCCTTTTTTGTAATCCCCATTGTTATTGTAATAATTAGCTATATTATTTAATAATTCTGATGAGTTTGGTTCAATATTTAAGCCTTTTTTAAAAATTTTTAGTGCATTAATCTTATCATTAATTAATGTATAACAATGACCAAGATTATTATAACTAGCAATATATTTAGGAGCTATTTTAATACCGTCTAAAAATGCTTTTTTTGCTTCTTCAAATTTTTTTAATGAAATTAAAATTAATCCTAGAGTATTAAAAGCAAGATAATCTTTAGTATTTTTATTTATTGAAGATATTATATAAGGAAGTGCTTCATCAGGCTTTTTCATATAATTTAAAACCAAAGCCCTGTCTCTTTGTGCTGGTTGAAATTCTTTTTTAATTTTAAGAACTTCATCAATGTATTTTAAGGCTAAAACATATGATTTTTCTGTAATATATATTGTATATATATTGAATCTTGACTGCCAGTGTTGCATGTCCTTTTTAATTACTATTAAATAACTTTTTTTTGCTAAATCTAATTTGTTTATATGTTGGCACATATAACCATGATTGTACCTAGCATTTATGTCATTAGGATTATTTTTTAGATATTCTGTTAATTTATTAAGTGCTGAAATTTTATCACCACTAGAAAATTCTGATAAAATTTTATTTAATAATGTAGCTTTATTTTGATTTATCATTTTTTACCCGGCAATTATGCCGGGCATTTTAATATTTATTTTTTTTTTATAAAGTAGATTATCTACGTTGACCAAAAAGCTGCAAAAGTAAGATAAATAAATTGATAAAATCAAGATATAATCTCAATGCACCCATTAATGCTTTCTTTGAACCAACATCTTCGGAATCTCCTGAATAATACATATTTTTAATACTTTGCGTGTCATAAGCTGTTAATCCAACGAATACTAAGACACCAATAACTGAAATTGCAAATTGTAAGGCGCTACTTCCGATGAAGATATTAACTACACTAGCAATGATAATTCCTATTAATCCCATAAATAGAAAGCCGCCTAATCTAGTTAAATCTCTTTTAGTAGTATATCCGTACAAACTCATTGCTGCAAAAGTTCCCGAAGTAATAAAAAACACCCTCGCTATAGAAGATTGAGTAAACTCAATAAATAGTGAGGCAAGGGATAATCCCATTATTGCAGAAAAAATCCAAAACGTTATTTGTGCTGTGGATATGTTCATTTTATTAATTCTTGCACTTAGATAAAAAACAAATCCAAGAGGTGCGAGCATTACAACCCACTTTAGCGGAGAACCAAAAAGCATAGCGCCAATTGATGTCACTCCAATTATTTGTCCAAAATCATTTGTTACTATTGAAGCTTTTCCAAAAAAATAAGCAACCAAACCTGTAAATAAAAGGCCTGTAGTCATATAGTTATAGACTTTTAGCATGTAAGCCCTCAAGCCCTCGTCAATGACTGATTGATCTGTTGTTTTTGAAAAAGATCTTTGATTAAAGTCTAAAGCCATAGAATCTCCTTTTATTATTATATTATATTGCTATAAATCTAACTTTTTCAAGATATATTTATATAAATTAGGCAAAGATATGAAATTTAGAAAATTAGGGACAACAGATATAGATGTAAGCGTTATTTGTTTAGGAACCATGACATTTGGTGAGCAAAACTCAAAAAAAGAAGGTTTTGAGCAAATGGACTTCGCTTTAGAAAAAGGGGTAAATTTTTTTGATACTGCAGAGCTATACCCCATTATGCCAAGAAAAGAAACTTACGCAGATACTGAAAGAATTATAGGCGATTGGTTTAAAGAAAAAAATAATAGAGATAAAATAATTTTAGCCTCTAAAATTGCCTCTCAATCTGATGACTTAGATTGGATAAGAGAGGGAGGCAGAAAATTAGGCTTTGATAAAAAAAATATTAATTTAGCAATAAACGAAAGTCTAAAAAGACTTAAAACAGACTACATTGATTTATACCAACTTCATTGGCCCGAAAGGGAAATAGCCATGTTTGGAAAATTAAATTATGAACATAATCACAATGAAAACTATTGGACAGCATTTGAAGAAGTTTTAGAAAATTTGAATGACTTAGTTAAGCAGGGAAAGATTCGTTTTATAGGAGTATCAAATGAAACACCTTGGGGAATGATGAAATTCATAAAACTAGCAGAAGAAAAAAATTTACCTCGAGTTATGTCTATTCAAAATGTTTATAACCTTGTTAATAGAGTTTTTGATATCGCAAATTCAGAAGTGTCTATAAGAGAAAATTGTGGTTTATTAGCTTACTCCCCTTTAGCAGGTGGTAGATTAAGCGGCAAGTATTTGAATAATAAAAAACCTGATAAAGCTAGATATACACTTTGGCCAAAACGTTTCTCAAGACACCATACAAAAAGAGGAGAAATTGCTATAGAAAAATATTTTAATTTAGCAAATAAATATAATATTGCCCCATCTACTTTTGCAAATGCATTTGTAAATGATAGACCTTTTGTAACAAGTAATATAATTGGAGCTACTACTATTGCACAATTGAAAGAAGATATTGATAGTATCAATATTACATTAAGCAAAGAAATAATTAATGAAATAGAAGAAATACACCTCGCTGACCCCAATCCATGTGTTTAACTTTAAATAAATTTTAAAACCAAATCTCTAGTATTTTTTATATATTCCCTACTCCACAAAAAAACATTAAGTAAGCAGTAATAAAGTTGATAAATTTCCTCATATTCTTTGTATTGTTTGTCAATTTTTATTTTTTCAGAATAATAGTTTAAGAAATCATCTGAGACATATTTAAACCAAGTTAGATAAGCCAATTCCATTTCATTATGTGCAAAATGGATACCAGGATCAATTAAACCTTTTAATTTTCCATCATTGAATAAAATATTTCCCTCCCACAAATCTCCATGAATTAGTGAGGGTTCGGGGTTTTTTGGAATTAAATTTTGAATATTTTTGATTATATTTTCTATTCCCCTGTTAATATCGCCTGGCATTGATTCGTTTTTATTGATCAATTCGTAAATCATATTAAGTCTGTTTTCTGCGTAAAATTTTGTCCAATTATCTAAATATTTAGAAGGTTGTTTTAACCCCCCTATTGGTGTGTCAAAATCAAAACCAAAATTGGAATTTTTTATACTGTGTATTTGGACAAGTATGTCAGCTAGTTTTTTTTCATAATTATCACCTTTAATATTATTGTGTTTTATAAAGCTCATAACTAGCACTTCATTATTTAAAAAAATAACTTTAGGAAAAAAATTTGGAAACTTGAGATATAAATATTTTAGTGATTTTCCCTCACTAATTATTGCATTATAATTACTATTTTTTTTTGAGTAATATTTAAAAATATACGTGTTATTATCTTCAAATAATATTTTTTCACAAATCATACTAAATGATTGAGATAATATATTGCGATCAAGTATTTTTTTATCCCTTAAAATATCGATCTTACTTAAAATATTATCATTTCTCATTCTTTATATTATTTTTGCAAAAATATTCCCCACTCTTTTTTTAGCATGATTAATTATATTTATATTATTCCAATGCTTAAGCTTTTCTTTTTCATACTTATTTAATAAATTTAATTTAGAAAAAACTTTCATCGCTACGGGCGGTATTGCTCTTTCATTTCCATCTGCAATTTTTATGACTCCGCCAATATTTTTTTTTACATGAACAAATAATAATACACCTTCTGCCCCACCTTTGCAGAAAATATTACTTTTAGTAAACTTTATAACCTCACTATCAAATCTATTCGTGCCACCAATAAGCAAAGGAAATTTATGAATAGAGTTTAAGAGAAGATTAATTTGTTTTGAAATTTTACTTTTACTATTTTTTTCATTTATTAAATTAATCATACCACTTGCTAAATAATTCATTCTAAAAGCATATTGTGGCGCACTACAACCATCAACACCTATTGTTTTTTTAATTATTTTAGTTCCCATAAAATATTCTAAGGAACTTCTAATTAATTTTTGATAAGGGTGATTAAAGCTTATATAGTTTTTTATTGGTATGCCTCTAGCCATACAACCAGTTATCATTGCCAAGTGTTTTCCAGCGCAGTTATTATGTAATTGTGAAGGGGTTTTTCCTGCAAGAAGCAACTTATTTGAGGATTTAAGGTTTATAGGGTTATGAATTCCACATTTTAAATTATTTATAGAAATGTTTGTTTTTTTTAACCATTCCTTTAGTGCCTTTATATGCATTGGCTCACCACAATGCGATGAACATGAAATAGCTAAGTATTTAGGGTTTAAATTGAATATTTTATGCGCGTTTGAACTTATAAAAGGCATTGCTTGAAAAATTTTAATAGCTGAGCGGGGAAAAACCAAATCTTTTTCATGGCCAGTAGTCAATACTGTTTTAAGATTAGAATTTTTTACCAGACACTTAGCATTGTGCACACTTTCAATGATTTCACCGCGTTGTATAAATGTTTTAAGTGTGATCATAATGTGTTATACCAGAATAAACAAAACAAATTAAGTACACATGAAAAAATTTTTTTTCTTTTTTTTCTTTTCTTTATTTATTTTAAAATCTAATTTATCCTTTTCTGAGTTGGTGGAAGGTAAGTGGGTCTTCACCAAAGACAATGATTACTGTTATATAGGTAGTTTACCTACATTATTAGATGTTCCTGAAGGAAAGCAGAGAGGGGATGCTTATATACTTGTTTATAGAATTAATAAGAATCCTGAAGCAATAGTCCAAATTAATGCTGGGTATCCATACAAAGATTCCGAACCAGTAATAGTTAATATAGATAAAATGTCATATGAATTTTATTCTCAAGATGATTCGGCATGGACAGATTCTGATAGTAAAATTATTTACGCAATGAAAAAAGGAATAGATTTAATAGTAACTGGCGTCTCTTCAAGAGGGACTAAAACAGTGGATGAATACACCTTAAAAGGTTTTACAGATGCATACAACAAACTAACCGATGATTGTTAATTAATTGCCTAAAAAAATTGTTCTTGCGTATTCTGGAGGCCTTGATACCAGTGTAATATTAAAGTGGTTGCAATTAAATTATGATTGCCCTGTTGCAACTTATACTGCTGATGTTGGTCAAAATGATGATTTTAAAGAAATTGAATTAAAGGCAAAAAGTGCTGGTGTAAAAGAAATATGCATTGACGACCTAAAAGAAGAATTTGTTAATGACTATGTTTTTCCAATGTTTAGAGCTAATGCTGTCTACGAAGGTGTTTATCTTCTTGGAACGGCTATAGCAAGACCCTTGATCGCAAAAAAACAAATTGAATTTGCAAAAAAAATTGGAGCCGATGCAGTTGCACATGGTTCAACTGGCAAAGGTAACGATCAAGTAAGATTTGAAATTGGTTATTACGCTACAGATCCAAATATTGAAATAATAGCACCTTGGAGATTATGGAATTTGAAATCAAGAGAAGATTTAATTGAATTTGCACAAAAATACCAAATTACTGTTCCAAAAGATAAAATTGGAGAACCTCCATTTAGTGTCGACGAAAATGTTCTTCACACTTCAGCCGAAGGAAAAATTTTAGAAGATCCTTGGGAATCTCCGCCAGAATATGTTTTTAGTAGAACAAAAAAAATAGAAGATACCCCCAATATTTCTGAAGATATAATTATTTCTTTTCAAAATGGTAATCCAATAAAAATTAATAATGAAAGTTTTACTGCTTTTGAAATTTTAGAGAAATTAAACTCTTTAGGATTTGAACATGGAATAGGTAGAGTAGATTTAGTAGAAAATAGATTTATTGGAATGAAATCAAGAGGTATTTATGAGACGCCTGGAGGCACTATATTGTTCCATGCCCATAGGGCGATTGAAAGTATTACTTTAGATAAGCAATCTACGCATGAAAAAGATTCAATAGTATCTCGTTATGCTGAATTAATATACAATGGTTTTTGGTTTGGCAAAGAAAGAAAAGAATTACAAAAGATTGTTGATAGAAATCAAAATCAAGTTAATGGAGATGTAAAGCTAAAACTTTTTAAAGGAAATGTAATTATAATGGGAAGAAAATCAAAAAACAGTCTATATGATTTATCAAAAGTTTCTTTTGAAAAAAATAATGCACAAGATCAAAAAAAGGCTAGTGAATTTATAAAGTCGCAATTTTTAAAAATAAATTAGCAAGAATTTTTAAATGCTATTGTGGTATTTCTTAATAAACAAGCAATAGTCATTGGTCCGACACCTCCAGGAACCGGAGTAATTGCTGAAGCATTTTTTTCAGCTTCTTCATAATCTACATCACCAACTAGTTTATTTTTAATCTCTCCATTTATATTCACTTCTATCCTATTAATACCGACATCAATAACCACGCCCCCTTTTTTTATCCAATCTCCTTTGATCATTTTAGGTTTGCCAACTGCCGCAACTAATATATCTGCATTTTTACACACATCCATCAAATCTTTAGTTTTAGAATGTGCTATAGTTACAGTACATGATTCTTTTACTAATAGCTGAGCCATAGGTTTGCCAACTATATTCGATCTTCCTACTACAACAGCATTTTTACCAACTAAATCAATTCCAATATCCTGCAACATTATTAAACAACCATAAGGGGTGCATGGAATCAAAAGATTCTCATCATTTTTATTTGCTATAGAGAGCTTCCCAACATTAAGAGGGTGAAAACCATCAGCATCTTTGTCAGGATCAATAGAGTCTAATATCACTTGTTCATTTATATGGTTAGGCAAAGGTAATTGAACTAGAATACCATTAACATTATTTTGCTTGTTGAGCTCATCAATGAGCTTTAATAATTGATCTTGAGAAGTTTTTTCATCTATATGATGATCAATTACTTCAATACCAACTTCTTTAGCGCTTTTAGTTTTGGCTTTAACATAGACACTACTTGCGACCACATTACCAACTTGAACCACAGCTAATCCTGGCACCTTTCCGTAAGTATTTTTTAATTTATTTATTTCGTTTTTTAGAGAATCTCTCAGTTTTTGAGCAATTTCTTTTCCATTTATAATCATTGTCATAAATTCCTCGGCCAATATTCAATTAATAAGCTTTTTAAAAACCACAATAATAAATAAACAATTACAGGTGAAATATCTATAGTTCCGAAGCTAGGCACATATTTTCTAACAATTTTTAAACTTGGATCACATAAGCGGTGCATAGCTTCTATCAATGAATAAACAAAACGATTTGAAGTATTAATTATATTAAAACTGACTAACCACATAGAAATTATATAAATAATTAATATAAATTGATACAGATTAATTATTTGAATAATAAGGCCTAATAACGAGTTCATTAATTTTTATTAAATATTTTTATAATTTTTAAATTATTTTATTAATAAAAAAAAGCGGCTGAAGCCGCTTTTTTTATTATTATAAATAATATTACATAGAAATGTCTCTGCCGAACCATTGTTTCGTAATATTTGCTGTGGTGCCGTCAGCACTCATTTCAGCAATTACTTTGTTAAACATTTCTAAAATATCAGTATCTTCTTTTCTAACTGCTCCACCAACACCATCTCCAAACACTCCGCCTGAAAATGTAGGACCTGTGAAAGCAACATCAACACCTCCATCTGATTCCATAAAATCAATTATTGAACCAACATCAGCTAATATTGCATCACAACGACCAGCAGCTAAATCCAAATTATGATCATCAACGCTTTGATATAATTGTACTTCAACAGCGCCAGACATATGTTGTTCTAAAAAATTTTGATGAATAGTAGAAGATTGGACACAAACAGTTTTACCATCCATCGCCGCTATTAATTGTCCGATAGCTGCCTGTTCTTTTCCTCCAGCATTATTTAAGTTTACTTTTGCCATATCACCTATTGCTAAATTAGATAATCCGCTATCTTTTAATACTGCAAATCTAGCTCCATCAGTCATATAACCAGTTGTAAAGTTTACTTTTTCTTTTCTCTCTTCAGTTATAGACATTCCAGCAATTATAATGTCATATTTACCATTTAGTAAAGCTGGAATAATTCCATCCCAATCTTGAGTAACCCACTCACAAGTAACTGCCATTCTTTTACAAGCCTCGTTACCAAAATCTATTTCAGCTCCCTCTAAGTCACCAGCGGAATTAAGATTGTTCCAAGGTGGGTAGGCACCTTCAGTTCCAATACGAATTGTTTTTGAATATGCTAAATTTGTCAAACACAAAACTACTAGAGCAACAAAAGATAATAAAATTTTTTTCACAAATCCTCCTTATTTTTCATTATTAACGAATAAACTATATATTTAATAAGAAATAATAAATTTACTATAATTTAAATCTTAAAAATTGAAATAAGAACTATTTAGAAATTCTATTTTTATTTATACGAATAAATAGAAAAATAGCAGATATACAGAATATAAAAAAAGGAAAAATCCACAAAAACATGTTTTTTTTATTAAACTGAGGCTCAAATAGAATATATTCCCCATATCTTGCAACTAGAAAGTCTAAAATTTCTTTTTGACTTTTACCTTTATTTAATTTGTTCATAATAATTTTTTTTATATCTTGGGCAAACTCTGTTTCAGAGTCATATATAGACTGATTTTGACAAGTCATGCATCTTAGTTTTTTTGTTATTTCTTCAAAATCTTCATCAACATTATTTTTTGCTTGTAAATGATTTGTATTTAAAGTGTAAATTATAACTAGTATTATAAATACAACTTTACTTGAGTAATGGTACAATTTCATCTGTTAAAATCTTTTTTGTTATTGGTCCTATATGTTTATAAATTATTTTACCATCTCTGTTTGTAATAAATGTTTCTGGAAGACCAAACACTCCAAATTCTAAACCAACACTGCCTTTATCATCAAAACCAACATAATGGTAAGGATTACCATTCTCATTCAAAAATTCTACTGCATCTTTTTTTTTATCTTTAAAATTTACTCCTATTATAATTAAATCTTTGTAATCATTTTGAATTTTAATTAATAAAGGATGTTCTGCCTTACATGGTATACACCATGAAGCAAAAAAATTAATTAAAAGTTTTTTATCGTCAAAATTTTGTTTTGAAAAAATTTCTTTATCATCAAATAAATTAACTAATTCAAACTCTGGTAATTCTTTGTTTAATAATACGCTAGGGGGTTTATTTGGGTCCTTATTCTCTATTATGAAAAAAAATACTTATACTGAAATTATAATTAATAACAACAATGGTGTTATCAAAATTAATTTTCTAATCATTTTTTTAATCCTATAAAGCCAGAAATAATCATTATAAAAGTTCCCAGCCATATTAGGCTCACAAGGGGATTTTGATAAAGTATAATACTCCATCTCTCATTATTATTATCCCCTAAAATCATGTAAAAATCTTGAAAGGGGTGATGATATATTCCCGCCTCAGTAGTAATTATTTTTGACACATCATAATATCGTTTTTCAGGTTCTATTTTCGATAAAAATTTATCCTTTTTGTACAAAATAAAACTGCCTATAATTGATTGAAAGTTATTTTCTTCTACAATATTCAGGCTCTCGAATTTTAATTCATAACTTTTGAAATAGAAACTTTCTTCAACATTCATATTTTTTTTATATTCTGTTTTAAAAACTGTAGAACATGTAATCCCTAATATTGCTATTCCTACTCCTAAATGTGCAATAAATGCATTATTTTTTAATATAAAATTAAATTTTAAATTTTTTATATTTTTTAACAAATTTATAAATATAGAAAACAAAGAGGATATTATTATCCAAACTGCAAGTAATATGCCTACAAATCCCCATACACTTGATTCTGAAATGAAAGAAAATATTAACACCACAAAGCTAATCAGAATGAAGAAATAAAGATAAAATTTACCGTTATTTAATTTGTTTGTTGTCCAGGATAATGCTGGAGCTACACTCATTAATAAAAAGCCTGGAAGTAAAATTGGTAAAACTGTTGAATTATAATATGGAGCGCCAACAGAAATTCTTTGATTGATTAATACCTCAATAATAATAGGATATAAAGTTCCTAGCAATATAGTTGAACAAGCTATTATCATAACAAGATTATTTATAATTATTGCAGTAGTTTTATTAATGAAAAGAATGTTGATTTTTTCTTTATTTTCAGAGGACTTGATTATAAATATTAGAAATGAAAATCCTACTATAACTAAGAAAATTATTAATATAAAAATACCTCTTGTATAATCTGCTGCAAATGTATGAACGCTAGTTAAAATACCAGATCTAACCAAGAAAGTTCCTAAAATACTTAAGGCAAAGCATAATATAGACAGGAAAATTATCCAATTTTTTAATATAATAGCTTTATTATTAATAATTAAGCTATGAACTAAAGCTAATCCTGCAATCCAAGGCATAAGGGATATATTTTCTACAGGATCCCAAAACCACCATCCACCCCAACCAAGTTCATAATATGCCCAATATGACCCTAAAACAATTCCAGCTGTTAACATAGACCAACAAAATAATGACCATTTTCTCAATGTTTTAATCCATTTGTTATCTAGTTGTCCCGCAAATAAACCAGAAAGAGCCAAACTCAAAATTATAGAAAAACCAACATATCCAGAGTATAGAATTGGTGGATGAATAGATAATGAAAAGTCCTGAAGTATTGGATTTAATCCCAATCCTTCCTCAACATTGATTGAATTCATTAAAAAGGGATTTGAGGTAAAAATCACATAAGCACAAAAAAGTAAAAAAAGTAAAGTTTGAAATAAAATAGTTAATTTTTTTAATTTTTCTTGTAAAATTTTATTAAAAGAAAATAAAAAATTATAAAGATTCATTATTAGAAGCCACAATAACATTGAACCCTCATGATTTCCCCAAGTCCCCGTAATTTTATATAGTAAAGGCATTGAAGAGTGAGAATTTTGGAACACGTTATAATTTGAAAAATCAGAAATTATATAACTAGCCATTAAAGATAAAAATGAAATTACTATCGATAAAAAACTTAAATAAACTAGATAATAAAATAATTTATTTTTTTTGAGATTATAAAAAAAAACTATACCTAGACCAGAGATAAAAGATAGTAGTAAAAAAACAAAACCAATTTGAGATAACATCAATATTCTTTGTTCCAATAGTTTTTTTGCTTTAACTGTTTTTTTATTGAAGCAGGCATATAGTTTTCATCATGTTTAGTAAAAATTCTTGATGCAAGAAATTCATTTTTTCCCATTATTTTTCCTTCTATTACTACACCCTGACCTTCTCTAAATAAATCTGGCAATATACCAGAATATTTTACTTTTATTTCATTCTCTTTGTCAGTGACTATAAATTCATAATAATTATTATTCTTTTGTTTAATCAAAGATTTAGTTTTTATGTAGCCTCCAATTCTAATCTGCTCTTTTAAAATTTTGTCTGAATTAATTAATTCTGTTGGAGTTAGAAAAAAAACAAAGTTTTTTTTAGAATTAAATAGTATTAAAAAAATTGCTGACGCAATTAAAATTAACGAGAATATAATTATTATTAATCTTTGGTATTTAATTGACATTCTAACATTTTTTAGATTATTTGCTTTTCTTTAACTTTATATAAGAGGATAATGTTAAAATAGCTAATAATATTAACGGCACAACATAAGCAAAAAAAACATACCAGAAATACATATTCTTTTATTATCAAATTTTTGTTTTATAATAAAATAAATCACAGTGACTTTTAGTCACAATATATTTATATTATTTTTTTTCTTTCTAAAATTTCTGCTTTTATTCTAATTATTGCTATTAATAATCCAATACTAATAAAAAAAATAGTCATAATAAACAATGGTTTCATCATACTTGGATCAATTGACGGGGAGGATATTTTACTAATACTAGCTGGTTGATGTAAAGTATTCCACCAATCAACTGAAAATTTAATTATTGGCAAATTTATAGAACAGATAATAATGAATATGCTTGTAATTTTTTCTCCTAAGTTAATGTTGTTTGTGGTTTTTTTTAAAAAAATTATTATCAAGTACATTACAAATAATAAAGCTACAGAAGTTAATCTTGCATCCCAAACCCACCAAGTTCCCCACATTGGCTTGCCCCAAAGTGACCCAGTAAATAAGCATATAAAAGTAAAAGTTGCACCGATGGGTGCGACAGCAGAGTTCACTATAAAACCAAACGGAGTTTTAAAAGCGAGGGCTATTATACTGTAAATTGTCATTATTAAAAAG
The DNA here is from genome assembly GCA_002938195.1 of Alphaproteobacteria bacterium MarineAlpha5_Bin7. Lineage (GTDB taxonomy): Bacteria > Pseudomonadota > Alphaproteobacteria > HIMB59 > MarineAlpha5-Bin7. The sequence continues at coordinate 29,719 of PTKX01000002.1, forward strand.
GTAAGCATAGCCAGCCAAGCAGAAGGTACATGAATATACATAATTCTTACTGTAGAGCCCTGTTGATAATCATCAGGAGAGACATAAAGAGCAAAAATTAACCCTATTATAAATGATATTATTGATATGAATATTAGAGGTTTAATTACAAAATTAGCAAAATTGATGAATTTTCCAGGATTAATAAAAATTTTAATCATTAACTATTCCTAATCGCAATTTTGATACATGCTGCGCATATCCATGGAGTTATAGATACAAATAATAACAATATACCAATTAAAAAACTTAATTGAGGTTTAATCAGCTCAGGTGGGGCTTTAATTATTCCAAAACTAAATATAATAACTGGAATGCTTAGCAACATAACTATTATGCTGGCAATTTCAATATTCCTATTATTTAATAAATTCAAAGAACCTGAGATAGAAGCTATTGATGTTAATATAGGTGAACCAATTAAAAAGGTTAGGAGTATTAAATATATATTATCATTTTGGATATTCAACATTAAGCAAGCAATAGGTATAAATATAAAAAAGGGTATTTGTAAAAAAAACCAGTTTGTAATTAATTTAACTAACACAATTAACTCATAAGACATTCCACTCATATGTAAAAGATGAAGATTACCATCTTTAAAATCATTTTGATAAAATCTTTTTATTGATAAATTATTACTTAATAATAATAAAGTCCAAATTATGCCTATGCCAATTTGTTGAAATATTTCTTCATTTGGGCCAATTGAAAAAACAAAAATAAAAATCCCTAGTAAAAAAAATAGAATAATTGTTAATATATCATATAGATTTTTATAAGCTATTTTATATTCTTTATAAAAAAGAGCAGTAATAGAATTAATTATTTGCATATTTTGCTAAATCAATTGTTTCTATGTTAGGTATTTCTGGACAATAATGGGATGCAAAAATAATCATTCCATTGCTGTTCAAATGATTTCTAAAAGTCTCATTAATTAATACAATGGAATCATTATCAAGTCCGCTATATGGCTCATCCAACAACCAAAATTTCTTTTTCTCAATAACTAATCTTATCAATTCTAATTTTTTGATTTCTCCTCTTGATAAATTTTCTGCCTTAATATCTTTTTTAGTGTTTAAAAAGAGCATTTTCAGTACCGACTCTAATTCTGTGGATTTAATGTTTGATGAAAATAATTTTGTCCAATAATTAATATTTTCTATAACTGACATTTGATTATTTGATGTATTAGAATCCATAATATAAGTTAAGTTTGAAAAATATTCATAAGTGTTTTTTTTTATATTTTTTCCATTCCAATAAATTTCTCCTGAGTCGGAGTTTAAAACATCTGCTAAAATTTTAATTAACGTAGTTTTACCAACACCATTATTTCCATATAGATGGATTATTTTCTTCGGAGATAGTGATAAATCTAACGAATTAAAAATTGTTTGATTTTCTCTTCTAAAGGATAAATTATTTGCAAGTAACATTTTAGACTTTCAATAATCTCTTTGTTTGAATGTGACAATAATAAAAAACGGGGCCTGGGCCCCGTTTTTTTGAGATTTTGAATCTCTTTTTATAAGAAAAAGAAAAACTAAACTAAGAGAATTGTTCAAGAAGTAAAGATTGCTATCTTCTTCTTCTTTTTTTAGCTTTCTTAGCTGCTTTTTTCTTTTTCTTAGGTGCAGCTTTTCTTCTTTTCTTAGGTGCAGCTTTTTTCTTACTTTTTTTAGCTGCTTTTCTTCTTTTCTTAGGTGCAGCTTTTTTCTTAGCTGCCTTTTTTCTTTTTTTTGCCATTTAATGCTCCTTGTAATTGGTTTCTGTGGAGGAACCTCCCTCCATTATCACTTAAAAAAAGTGACAAACATAAAAGGCTGAACTTTTTTCCCAAAACTTACGCATAAAGTCAATAATATACTAACAATGATTTAAATGATCAGTATTTGATAAAAATAATATAAAATATTTTTTTTATAAAAAAGATGAAATAATAATTTTTTTATGGTCGTTCATGTCAATTTTTCGCAGAAATCTAATAAGTTTATTGATATTTGAGTTAAACAATGTTTATAAAATATTTTTAATAAGTTAAATATTTAAATACAATGAATTCTTTAGACACATATAAAACTTTTTCAAAAATTAGTATAAATGGAAAAAAATACGGTTATTTTGATCTAAAAAAGATAGCAAAATCCTTTAATTTTGACTTACAAAATGTTCCTTTCACTACTAAGATATTGTTAGAAAATTTGTTAAGAAAAGAAGATGGCAATTCAATAACTAGTAAAATGATTAGTAATTTTTGTAAAAAAATTACTAATGATATTTCAAAATCATTAGAAATATCTTTCTATCCAACTAGAGTGCTGATGCAAGATTTTACGGGAGTGCCTGCGGTAGTAGATCTTGCCGCTATGCGTGATGCTTTAAAGAAAAGAAACATTGATCCAGAACATATTAATCCTCAAATAAGAGTAGATTTAATTATTGATCATTCAGTGACAGTTGATCATTTTGGAGATGAAAAGGCTTTTCTAAATAATGTTAAAAAGGAATTTATTAGAAATAATGAAAGATATGAATTTCTAAAATGGGGGCAAAACTCTTTTAATAATTTATTTGTTGTACCTCCAGGATCCGGTATTTGCCACCAAGTTAATCTTGAAAATATAGCAAAAACAATCTGGATAGAAAAAGATAAGAATAATGATTTAGATTGTCTATTTCCAGATTCAGTAGTTGGTACAGATAGTCACACTACTATGGTAAATGCTTTATCAGTTTTAGGGTGGGGAGTCGGAGGTATAGAGGCAGAGTCAGCAATGCTTGGTCAGCCCATTTCTATAAATACACCAAAAGTATTAGGTTTTAATATTACAGGCTCATTAAAGGAAGGCGTAACTGCTACAGATTTAGTATTAACGATTACAGAAAAATTAAGATCATGTGGAGTTGTAGGTAAATTTGTTGAGTTTTTTGGACCAAGTCTAGAAAATCTTACTCTAGCTGATAGAGCAACGATTTCTAATATGGCTCCAGAGTATGGAGCTACTTGCGGATATTTTCCTACTGATGAAGAAACTTTAAAATATTTGAAATTATCAGGAAAAGATATTCATCAATTAGAAATAGTTTCTACTTATACAAAGATACAAAATTTATGGCACTATAATGATCAAGTTAGCAAATATGATGAAATAATTAATTTTGTTTTAGATGATGTTTATCCATCAGTTTCTGGCCCTAAAAGACCTCAAGATAGGATATCCTTAAAAGATGTGCCAGACTCCTATAAAAAAATTACGCAAAATAATTCTAAACAAAAAAGATTAAATAATGAGATTATATCTGGAGATATTGTTATTGCTGCAATTACTAGTTGTACTAATACTTCCAATCCTAATGTTATGGTTGCAGCGGGTTTAGTTGCAAAAAAAGCTGTAGAATTAGGACTAAAAGTAAAACCTTGGGTCAAGACTAGTTTGGCTCCTGGAAGTAAAGTTGTTAGCGACTACTTAGATAAATCAGATTTATCCAAGTATCTTGATACATTAGGATTCCGTTTAGTTGGCTATGGCTGCACAACTTGTATTGGCAATTCAGGATCTCTTGATCAACAAATTTCTAATCAAATTAAAGAAAATAATCTTTTGGTGTGTTCAGTTTTATCAGGTAATCGAAACTTTGAAGGAAGAATACATCAGGAAGTCAAAGCTAATTATTTAGCATCTCCCCCGCTCGTGGTAGCTTATGCACTAACAGGTAATATTAATATTAATTTAGCAAAAGATCCAATTGGAATAGATCAAAACAAAAAAGAGGTATTTTTAAAAGATTTATGGCCTTCGTCGGCTCAAATTCAAAAAGTTATAGATAATTCTTTATCAAAAGATATGTTTTTACGAAGATATGAAGAAATTTATCAAGGCGATCATAATTGGGAAAATATTAAGACAACACAAAATAGCACTTATGATTGGAGTGAAACAAGTACATATATAAAAAATCCTCCTTTTTTTAACGAAGAGTTTACTAAGATAAATAAAAATATTGATAATGCTAGAATATTAGCCTTACTTGGAGACAGTGTTACTACAGACCATATTTCTCCAGCAGGAGTCATCAAGTATGAAAGCCCTGCTGGAATGTATCTTTATAAAAGACAAATAAACAAAGAAAATTTTAATTCTTACGGTTCTCGAAGGGGAAATCATGAAATAATGATGAGGGGTACTTTTGCTAATATACGCATACGCAATGAAATGTTGCCAGAAACTGAAGGTGGAATAACTAAATCATTTATAAGCAATAAAAATATGCCTATTTTTGATGCAGCATTGGAGTACAATTCTGTAAAAGTTCCTTTGGTGATTGTCGCAGGAAAAGAATATGGCACAGGTTCATCAAGAGATTGGGCTGCAAAAGGAACTAGATTACTTGGTGTGCGAGCAGTTATTGCTGAATCTTTTGAAAGAATTCATAGATCTAATTTAATTGGAATGGGTGTATTACCTCTGGAATTTACCAACAATGACAATAAAACAACTTTAAAAATAAATGGCGATGAAAAAATTACAATAGAAAACATTGATAGACTAGAACCAAATAGCAAAATTAAGTGCAACATTATTGGAAATGACAAAAAAATAGATATTGAGCTATTATGCAGAATAGATACTAATAAAGAGCTTGAATATTTTAATTCTGGAGGAATTTTAAACTACGTTCTAAATTCTATAGAAAAAGATAAAATTTAATTAGATGCTTTTGGCAAAAAGTAATGACAACATCATTGCCGTATTAGGCCCTACTAATACAGGTAAAACTTATTATGCATTTGAGAGACTTCTCTCCTATAAATCAGGAATCTTTGGTTTTCCATTGAGGCTCTTGGCAAGAGAGAATTATGATAAAGCTATAAAAAAAGTTGGTATAAATAAAGTTGCATTAATTACAGGAGAAGAAAAAATTTATCCTAAAAATGCTTCTTATTTTTTTTGTACTGTTGAATCTATGCCTTTAAATATTGAGGTTGAGTGTATAGCAATAGATGAAATACAATTATCATCTGATTATGAAAGAGGTTATATTTTTACTGATAGAATACTTAATTCAAGAGGTTCTTTAGAGACAATTTTCTTAGGCTCTTTAACTATAAAAAATATTTTAAAAAAAATTTTCTCAAAAATAAAAATTGAAACAAGAGACAGATACTCAAAACTTTCTTTTTTTAAAAAAGAAAGTCTTTCAAAAATAAAAGCTAGATCAGCTATCATAGCATTCAATATAAATAAAGTTTATGAAATTGCTGAAGCTATGCGTATACACAAAGGCGGAGCAGCATTGGTAACAGGATCTTTGAGTCCTAGAACTAGAAATGCTCAGGTAGATATGTATGAAAATAAAAAAGTTGATTACTTAATAGCAACTGATGCAATTGGTATGGGCTTAAATTTAAACATAAATCATGTTTCATTTTCTTCTTTTAAAAAATATGATGGAAGATATAGTAGAAATTTATTACCAGCTGAAGTTGGACAGATTGCAGGCAGGGCTGGAAGATATCAAAATGACGGCACTTTTGGTTATACTCAAGATGCAGGAGATTTAGACCCTGTTATTATTAAAAAAATTGAAGAGCATGATTTTGAAACAATAAATAAAATATATTGGAGAAACTCTGAAATTGACTTTCATTCAGTAAATACAGTTCTTAATTCATTAAAAGAATTTCCAGTTTATGATTATTTTATTCATAAAAAAAATGCTGAAGATGAATTGAATTTTAGAGCTTTATCTAATGATCCTGAAATAAAGCAATATTTAACAAATTCAATATCAATACAATGTCTATGGGATGTATGTAGAATACCTGATTTTCAGAAAATTATGAATGATACTTATTTAGACTTATTAAAAAATATTTTTTTAACTTTAACAAAAAATGACAATTTGATTCCAGAAAGTTGGTTAAATGAAAAAATAATTGGACTTGAAAATTATAGTGGCGGCATTGACGAATTGACATTTAAAATAGCCAATATTAGGACTTGGACTTACATTTCTAATCAATCTAATTGGATTAAAAACAATTTAGATTGGCAAGAGAAAACTAGAAATATAGAAGACAATCTTTCTGATCATTTGCATGAAAGACTAACTAATAGATTTGTAGATTTTTCAGCTAGTTATTTTTTAAACTCAAAAAATGACAATCAAAAGCCAGTAATTAAAGTTGATAAAAATAACTTATTAATATTAAATGATAAAAAATATGGATATATTAATGGTTTTGAATTAAAATTTTTTAAAATTTCAAAAATTAATTCATTATTTTTATATAAGCATGCTAAAAGATTTATTAGATCTATGATAGAAAAAAAAATTGAAGACTTTCTTAATGCGCCTTTAGATTCAATTAATCTAGGCGATATTCAAAAAGTAAAATTAAATGAACTTCCACATATATATTGGGGAGATGAAAAAGTAGGCTATTTAATAAAAGGTGAAAATATTTATTCACCAAAGGTAGATATAATTAATTCAGAATTTATAGACTCGGAAAAAAAGGCTCTTATCTTAGAAAAGCTTCAAAAATGGATAGATAATGAAGTTTCTATAAATTTAAAACCAATTAAAGATAAATTTGATGATTCAGTTCCATCTACTACAAGATCTATAGCATTCAATTTATATAATTTTCTTGGAACAATGTTAATAGAAGGTTTTCAAAATGAAATCAAAAATATTGATCAAAAAAATAAATTAGCTTTATCAAAACTTGGAATTCGGGTTGGAGCAAAATTTTTTTTTTACGCCAAATATCTAAAAAAAAATGCAATGGAGCTTAATGCTATTCTGTGGAGATCATTTAATAACTTTTCTGAAAAAAAAGAATACCCTCTTCCTAAAGATGGAAGAGTTTCTTTTTCTACTGATTTTTCTATGCCCACAAGTTATTGGCTTGCTATAGGCTATATATATATAAAAGATATTTGTATAAGAGTAGATGTGTTTGAAAGAATATTTTTTCTTGCTAGACATAAACTAAAAACTGGAACTTTTATTGAATCAGCTGATTTAATGAATCCTATTGGATGTAACTCTGATGAATTGGCTAACATTTTATCTTATTGTGGGATAGAAAGTCTAATGCTGGGCAACGAAAAAAGACTGTTCTATTTAAAGCAAAAAAATCAAAAAATATCAAAAAAGACACAAAAAATTGAGAAAAAAAAGATACCTGTTAAAAAGAAATTAAATTTATCAAAGAAAAAGATGATTAAAGCAGATCCCAATTCTCCTTTTGCAGTTTTGCAAAAATTGCTTTAAATGATTTATTTTATTTAATTTAAAAATTAGGCTTTCATTGTTACAATCATTAAAAAAAATATTTTCTCAGTCAGACAATGTTTCTGAGGCAAAAGATTCAAAAGAAGCGTTAGAGTTGTTATGTGGATTAATGATGGAAGCAGCTTATACTGATGGTAAAGTGGATGAAATAGAAATAAATAAAATAAGCAAGTCACTTGTGGAAGTATTTGATGAGGATGCTAAAAATGTTGAATTAATAATAAATAATTGTTTAAACAAACTTGATGAACCAAAATCTCTTCATTCTTTTACAACTAAGATAAATAAAATTTTTGATGAAAATAAAAAAATTTTATTAATAGAAACTTTATGGAAGATAGTTTTGTCTGACGGAGAAGTTCACGAATTTGAGTCAAATTTGATTAGGCGTCTAGCAGGACTTTTATATATTTCAGATGTAAGTTGTGGTAATGCAAAAAATAGGGCAATGAAGAGCTTGTAGATTAAAGGTGTAAATTTTTATGACTTATGTCGTAGACGAAAAATGTATAAAATGTAAATTAATGGATTGTGTTGAAGTATGTCCTGTAGATTGCTTTTATGAAGGTGAAAATATGCTGGTTATTCATCCTGATGAATGTATTGATTGTGGAGTCTGTGAACCAGAGTGTCCTGTAGAAGCTATACACTCTGATACTGAAGATAATATGGAAAAGTGGGCAGAAGTAAATAGAATTTATTCAGAAAAATGGCCTGTAATTATAGAAAAAAAAGATCCACCTTCCGATTCTAAAGAATGGGAAAATGTTGAAAATAAATATGAAAAACACTTCAGTAAGGAACCAGGTAAATAAATGCCAACAAAAAAAAATAATGAATTTAAAATTGGAGAAGTAGTTGTTTATCCTAAGCACGGCGTTGGTGAAATAATTAAAACAGAATCAATGGAGATAGCAAAAATTAAAACTAAATTTTATGTTGTAAAAATGGAACAATCAAAACTCACAATTAGAGTTCCTTTGGATAAACAAAGAGAAGTGGGATTAAGAAAAATCTCATCAAAAAAGATAATTGAACAGGTATTTAGCGTATTAAAGCTTAAACCAAAAATTAGAAGAATTATGTGGAGTAGAAGAGCACAAGAATATGATGCAAAAATATATTCTGGTGATCCAATTAAAATAGCTGAAGTAATAAGGGATTTATTCCGCAAAAATAGTCAGCCTGAACAGTCGTATAGTGAACGTCAAATGTTTCAAGCAGCCTTAGAAAGACTTGCTAGAGAAGTTGCAGCTGTAGAAAAAACAGATTATTTCCAAGCAACAGAAAAAATAGAGAATACATTATACAATAAGTAGTATTTGTGAATACTCAGTCTAATTTTATAGAATTAAAATTTTCAAACAAAATTTGGGCAATAGGATCAATACATTCAGATTTAAAATCTTTCAATTCTATTAAAAAATATATTCTAGAAAATTTTACTAACAGAGATAAATTAGTATTTTTAGGAAATGCTATAGGTATTAAAAGTGATGCCAAAGAAACAATAACTAGCATCATTAATATGAGAAATTTTTTATTATCAAAATTTTTATTGCAACCTGAAGATGTAGTTTTTTTAAGAGGTGCTCAGGAAGAAATGTTTTTAAAATTATTACAATTACAAACAGCTCCCAATCCCAAAGAAATTGTTAAATGGATGTTTGAACATGGAGTTGATAAAACAATTGACTCTTATGGTATTGAAAAAAATGAAGTAATTGAAAAATCAACTCAAGGCACTTTATCTATTTCTAAATGGACTAATAAGTTAAATAAGATTATTGCAAATATACCCGGTCATAAAGAATATTTTACTAATTTAAGACATGCTGCTTTTACTGACACAAAAAAAATTTTATTTGTAAATAGAGGAGTTGATGTTTCAAGACCTCTTTCTGCACAAAATGATTGTTTCTGGTGGGGGTATCAAGATTTTTCAAAATTGGACAGGCCATATAACAACTTTAAGAAAATAGTTAGAGGTTATTACCCTTCTTCAACAAACAAAAATGTTATTTTAAATAACAGGATAGTCTGCTCATTATATAAACAACCTTTAGAAAATAATAAAATAGTTGCAGGTATTTTTAATGACCAAGGAGAAATACTTGATTTATTTGAATCAAAATAATAATAAAATATTAAAATATCAACAAAAAACATAATTTTTTGTTTGATCACCTCTTAATTATTCTTACAGTGAAATAATTATATTTTTTATGCTCAAATTTTTTTTATTTATATTATTTTTATTTTCTAATCCAGTATTTGCCAAAGGTTATGATGTTTTTGGTTTCGGATTCTATGATGTAAAATTCGATGGCAGTGAGACCAATCCTGCTACTGATTTTAGATATGAAAGAAGATTTGATACATCTTTGTTCGAAATAGGTCCAGAAAGTTATGATTTTTTTAATTTAAAACCTTTTGCAGGATTTGAATTAACATCTGATTCTGCAAGTTATTTTCTCGTTGGAGTATATTTAGAAGACAATGTTGGAAAATTATTTACAGGAGATACTTCTAATATAATTTTTACGCCAAGCATTGGCGTAGGTTATTATGATGATGGAGATGGTAAAAAACTTGGCAATGATATAGAATTTAGAACTACTTTTGAACTCAGCTATGAGCTAAAAAACAATAACAGAATTGGCATTTCTTTCGGTCATATTTCTAATGCAAATATAGGAGATAAAAATCCTGGTGTGGAAATTTTAAGCTTATCATACCAAGTTGCTTACTAACTTTTTGTTGTTAATTGAATCGTTAAAAAAATTTAAAAACAATTTTTCTAAAACGTTAATTTCATTTTTTTTTATGATCTCTTGAATTTCAGTTTTGAACTTTTTACTATTTGGCAAAGCAAATAAAATACCAAGTAAAGGGCTTAACAAACGAAAAGTAGAATCAGTGCCTAATTTTTTCCTTATATAGTTAAAATATTCTAAAATTATTTTTTCTATAGATAAATTACTATAAGACTTGTTGTAAAATAATTTGTCCACCTGCATTAGACTAAAAGGATTGTTTTGAATTAATCTTCCAATCATTACGCCATCATATTTATTAAAAAGTGAATAGGCTTGATCTATATTTTCAATACCTCCATTCAAAATAAAATTAATGCTAGGATGCTCAATTTTTATTTTAGAAACAAAATCATAATCTAAAGGAGGTACTGTTCTATTATTTTTGGGACTTAATCCTTTCATAATTGCATTTCTTGCATGTATGTAAATATATCTTATACCAGTTTTGCTAACTTCATTTATAAAATCAGAAAAAAATTCATAGTTGAGATTATTTCCAATACCAATTCTACACTTCATGGAAATTTCTATTTTTGATATTTGTTGCATACTTTCAATACAATTTCTTACTAAAACTTTATCTAGCATTAAACATGCTCCAAAATTTCCTTTTTGAACAGATTTGCTTGGGCAACCTACGTTTAAATTTAATTCATCGTAATTATATGACTTGGCTATTGAAGCGCACATTTTTAAATCTTTCAGATCTGACCCACCCACCTGAAGAGCGACAGGATTATTATTATTATTGTCAATTATTAAATCTTTTGTTTTCGAATGCAGCATAGTTTTAGAAGGTATCATTTCGCTAAAAAGAAAAGCATTTTTTGATAAAATTCTATACAGTTTTCTGGCATGCGGTGTGGTATAACCCATCATCGGAGCAACGCAGAAATTTCTTAAATCATTTTTTTTCATTCTATATAATCCTGATTTTATATTAAAAATACCTCACTTCTATAATTTTTATTGACTCTAAATAGAAAATTTTTTTATTATAATATATAATATATACTGGGTTTTAATGTTTTGATTGATTTTTATTCTAATAAAAAAAATACTGTACCAAGATTTTTCTATAGAAATTATCTAAAGTATATTCGTACAAATAACGTTTCTAACGAAGAAGCAATTAAAACTTTTTCAGACTTATTAAATCTTGCTCAAAAATCTGATTTTTTAAAATTCACATGGAATTTACCAGAATATTTTAAAAAGCACTTAGATGAAGAAATTTTAGAAGGGTTAGAAAATCTTTTAAAAGAAAAAAGAGAAAAAAAATCAAAAAAACTCCTTAAACACGTCTTTCCTCATGTTGCAGATGAATTTTCTTTATCACATAGTTTTTTATCTTCAGCTTTCGATAAAATAAATTTTCCAACAATTAATGATTCTGAATCTTTTTTTTCAATAGGTAGCTGTTTTGCTAGAAATTTTACAGACTATTTAAAATCAAAAAAAATAAATGCATCAAACTTTCCTCTTGCTGAAGATCTTAATTCTCCAGGATCAAATGCAGTATTGTTAAAGTGTATTAACTTTAAAAATGAGAAAGATTTGCAAAAATATCTAAAGAATATAATTAGTATGTTTTGGGATAAATCTTCACAAGAAGAAAAAAATAAAGTTTTACAATCAAATGTTAAAGAAATTTTAAACTTAAAAGAAAAAATTCAAAATAGTAATAAAATAATAATAACCTTAGGTAATACAGTTGATTATTATTTTCGTAACAAGAATAAAGAAGAAATAGCTCCAAAATTTATTTCTCTTTCAATGTCTGAAGAAATTAATGAAAGAACCCTCTCTTACAAAAGAATGAAAAAAGCTGGATGTTATATCAGGATGTCTAATTTTAATGAGACTAAAAATTACATTTTAAATATTTATAATATAATTAGAAAGTTTTCTCCTAATATTGATATTTTATTTTCTGTTTCTCCTGTTCCCATAGATAGTGTTTTAGGAATAGAAGATAAATTAAAAATGAATGCAATAGAAATTGATTGCGTTAGTAAAAGTACAATTAGAGCTGCATTATATGAAGTTTTGTTATCCTCAAAAGCATTATTAGATAAAAAAGTTTTTTATTTACCATCTTATGAAATAGTAAGATGGATTGCTCCAGTTGCTTCAGTTCCAATATTTGGAGTCGAAGATGCCGCTTCTAGACACGTCTCAAATATAGTTTTAAATTCAGTATGTGATTTTATCTACAAGCAATCAAAAAAAAATTAAATATAAATTATAGAAAATAGTAAATATTAGAATATTAAAGTATTTTGTGTTTTGCAAATACTTCTGTTAGGGTATTGCCCGCTCTCAATTCTTCTCTAACAGTATTTTCATTAGTGACTTTCTTAAGAGATTTTTCAACTACCTCTTCTAAAATTTTTGAAGGAACAATCAATACACCATCTTGATCACCAAAAACTAAATCCCCTTTTTCTACATTAACTCCTGCAATTTTACCTGGAACATCTTGCATCATCATTTTTCCGCGATATTTTGTATCTACAGGATTAGTGCCATTGGAATAAACAGCAAATTTCATTTCTCTTATTAATACAGAATCTCTGACACAGCCATCAGTTAAACAACCAGCCGCGCCTAAATAGGAAGCTCTTGTAGACAATAATTCGCCCCAAGGTGCAATATTTTTATTTCCATTACAGGCAAGCACAGCAACTTCATTAGTTTGTAAACTATCTATTAATGCTATTTCATGCTCGTAAACATTAGTATTTTCATCGTCGTGATAGATTGGCATGTAAAGTCCAACACGAGCAAAACCACAAAGTTTTATACTTGGGTCCAAAGCAGTTATTCCAGGCTGTAATGCTTGATTATGAAATCCTAAAGAGTCCATAGTATCTGCTATAACAGCGGAGTATAGCTTTTCTTTACATTTTTGAATTAAATTATTCTGCATTTTTTTTTTGTTTTTGTACTATAATAATATTAAAAAAAAAAGAAATTTATTTATGAGGCAATTTTGAAAAACATATTATTTGCTGGAATTTTTCATGAAACAAATTGTTTTTTACAAGAAAAAACAAGAATGAAAGATTTTGATATTTTAAAAAAAAATGAAATTTTTGAGTTAAAAGGCGATTGTTCACAAGTTTCTGGTTTTATTGATTTTTCTTTATCTAATAATTTAAATATCATTCCGATTGTTAATTATACTGCTACACCCTCTGGCATTGTTGAGGATGAAGTATTAGAATATTTTTGGCAAGAATTTGAGAGAGAATCAAATGAAATCAAAAGTACGAAAATTGATGCAATTTTTTTATCTCTTCACGGAGCAATGATAACAGAATCAATCTTTGATGTTGAGGGAGAAATACTAAAGAGAATTAAAAAAAATGAATATTTAAAAAACGTACCTATATTTGGGGTATTTGATCTTCATGCAAATTTTACAAAATCCATGGCAAAAAATTCTAATGGATTAATATGTTACCAAAAAAATCCACATACTGATGCTTATGATACAGGATTTAGGGCAGCAAAATTGATGTTTGAATCATTGAATCAAAAAAAAATACCAAAAACATATTTTGTAAATGCAAATATTATATGGCCTCCTTCCGGCACAGGCACATTAAATGATCCTATGAAAACCTTAGAAAAAATTGCAAGAAAATATGAGCAAGTTAATGATGATATATTAGCAATTAATGTAATAGGTGGTTTTTCATTTGCTGACGTGCCAGAAAGTGGCGTAGCATTCTCAATAATATCTAATAATGAAAATAATAAAATATTAGAAGAATTAAAATTAACTGCAAATAAATTAAAAAATAAAGGTTTGGTTCAAGAAGATAATTTGGAAGAAGTGATAAGAAAAATTTGTAAGAATAAATATAAAGAACCAATTCTTTTGGTTGAACCCGCAGATAATATTGGAGGAGGTTCTCAAGGTAATGGCACTGATATATTACGAACATTGGTTTCAAACAAATTAGAAAATTCTGGAGTAATTATTAATGATCCTGATTCTGTTCACGAATTACAAACAATAAATATTGGAGAATATAAAGATCTTCAGATTGGTGGAAAAAATAATCCTTTTGATAAAGGGCCATTAAAATTAAATGTTAAACTTATCAATAAAACCAATGGTTCATTTGTTCTTGAAGATAAACAAAGTCATTTAGCTGCATCGAGAGGCCAATTAATTGAAATGGGCCCATGTGCTGTAGTTAATCATAATGGTATAACTATCTTATTAACATCAAAAAAAACCCCTCCTTTTGATTTGGGGCAGTGGCGTAGCCAAGGAATTAATCCAGAAACATTTTCTTTGATAGGAGTTAAAGCTGCAGTAGCTTACCGCCAAGCTTATGATAAAATTTCAAATACTACATTTATAGTAGAAACAGCTGGACCTTGTTCAAATAATCCCAGAAAACTTCCATATAAAAATGTTCCACACTCTATTTTTCCTTTAAGAACCTAGTTTTTTCAAAAGTTTTCTATCTCAATCTTCGTTGACTTTATAGATGAATTAAGATTTTATATGTAAAATAAAGCTTTTTTTTGGGGAGGACAAAATGTCAAAAAAAATAACTAGAAGAAAATTTATAAACAAAACTGGATCTGCTGCACTTGCCGGTGCATTGGTATCACAGTTTGGTTATAATTTTGCTTTAGCTGCAAACAAAGATCCTGTTAGTTTATTATTAGGATCACATATGGATTATCTTCAAGCTCTTGCACCAAAATATAGTGAACAGTTTGGAGTTACTCCTTCTATTGAAACAGTTACTACGCCAGATCTCTCAGTAAAACTGAATTCTGCATACATTGCTAGAAAAAGTGTTGGTGATGCAATATTTGTAACTGCTTCAGAGATTGCGGGTTTAGCTGATAAGGGATGGTTGCATGATTTAACTGACTTTGTTGACAGTAATCTTAGACCAAACGGAGTAATGGAAAATAGTCTTACAGCTGCTACTTATAAAGGTAAGATTTATGCAGCTCCAATAACAATTGGATGTCCTGTACTTCATTGGAATAAAAATTTACTTAAGTCAGCAGGTTTGGATACTGAAGCTCCTGCAGACTGGCATAAAACAAAGAATTCATGGAATACAATGATTGAATATGCCAAAGAAATTAATGATCCTGACAATGATATTTACGGAATAGTAGATGCATGGGCAGGCACACATAGTTTCTGGACATTTGGAGCATTATTACAAGCAAATGGAGGAAGTTTTCTAAATAGTAGTTTAGATCCAGTTATGAATAGTGATGCAGGCATTGAAGCATTAAATATTATGATAGATTTATTGCACAAAGACAAGATTATAGATCCTGCAACTCCAACTTACACTTGGGTGTTTGATGCATTTCCATCATATAATGCTGGTAACAGAGGCTTCTTTTTATCTTGGCCTTTTATAAGTGGAATAGCAAATCACTCAGAAGATTCAGCAGTTCAAGGTATGAGTGGAATTGCTCCACTTCCTGCATTACAATCTTCTGCTTCAGTTGATGGTTCAGAATTTTTAGCAATACCAAAATATTCTGATAACCCTGAGGGAGGAAAGCAATTTATAGAATTTGCTTTATCACTGGAAAATCAAATTGTTCAAGGCTCTACTTCTCCTTGGGCTCCATCACTTGACCCAGCTTTAGGTCATGCAGATGTTGTAAAAAATATTCCTTTTGCTGGAGTAATCAGAGACTCATATTTATATCCAGTAGATGGAGGTTTTTCAGCTGATAGAAATCAGTGGGTTGAAATTCTATCTAATGAAGTATCTCTTGCCATTAGTCAGAAGAAAAACGCAAAAGACGCTCTAAATGATGCTGTTAATCAAATTAATGCTAGCAGATCATAAAAAATAAAATATTACTTTAATGTTTTATGAAAACTCATTTAGGTAATTATAGTTGGCAGGAAGTTCAAGAACTAATCAAAGATGATCCAGTTGTTGTTCTTCCTGTTGGCGCTTTTGAACAACATGGAAAACACCTTCCTGTCAAAGTTGATGAATTTTTAGTTGGTAGCGTAGCCGAAGAATCTGTCATAAAATCTCATAAAAAAAATATCAATGCAGTTTTAACTCCAGTTGTATGGACAGGTTACTCTCCACATCATTTGGATTTTCCAGGCACAATAACTATTCAAGAAGAAACATTAACTAATCTTATAATCGAAATTGTTGAAAGTTTAGTTCATAATAAACTTGAAAGAATACTCATATTAAACGGACATGGAGGAAATGCTAATATACTGAAAAATGTAGTACAAGTCTTAAGATATAAAAAAAACATATATACAGCTTTTGCTTCTTACTGGGATTTTGCTTTAAAAGAGATTGCTGAATGGAGAAAATCTGAAACAGGGGGAATAATGCATGCATGTGAAATGGAAACATCTTTAATGTTAAACAGAGATGAACAAACTGTACAAATGAATAAAGCGAAAGATCATTATTTAAATAGATCAAAATATTTAGCTGCTGATTTATTATCTGGTGGTCCTATTTCTGTGGCAGCAAGTTTTAAAGAGTTATCAGAAAATGGATCTATAGGAGCTCCTACTTTAGCAACTAAAGAAAGAGGAGAAGATCTTTTTAACAAAATTACAGATTCAGTTTCAGATTTCTTAGTTGAATTTTCTAAATGGCCAAAACCATTAACTGGAGAAAAAAATGAGTAACTCTCCACTCGGACTTTTTGCATATCCATGGGATATTATTGATGAAGGTGAAGATGCGGTAATAGATGCAGTAAAAAGAGCTGGTTTAAATACTCTATTTGTAACAGTAAATTATCATTCAGGAATGTTTTTTCTTCCTCACAATCCAAATAGAAAAATTTATTTTCCTGAACCTGGAGCATTATACTTTGAACCAAGTGCTTGGCATAAAAATCATTATTTTTCTTCTCCAGTAAGCAAACTAACCTCTAATTGGAATTCTTTTTGGTCATCTTTGGCAAATAAATGCCAGTCAAATAATATTACCTTAGGCGCATGGATGCTTGGATTACATAACTCTGGAATCGGAAATCAACATAAGGACCTTGCAACATATAATGCTTGGAATGATCCTATTACTCATACCCTCTGCCCATTTAATGAAACTGTCTGCGATTATTTAAATAATGTTGCAAGAGATGTAACGAAATTAGGAGTTTTTAATAAAGTTCTTATTGAATCAATAGAATATCTTCCAGTAAGACATGGACATCATCATGAGGTCATAGGTGTTGATTTTCCATCTGATATTGATTTTTTATTATCCTTAAATTTTAGCAAACAATGTTTCGAACATCTAAACGATAAGGGCATTGATGGAAAATCTATAGCAAATTGGGTTAAGTCAGTTTGTAATGATTTTTTTATTAGTGCTCAAAATCATAAAGAAATGAAATGGAATGATTTAGAAAAATGCATAGACGGTGAATTTAATGAATATTTAAAAGTAAGAGAAAATAGTATTACAAAATTAACTAAGAGCGTAATTAGTGAATTTCGACAGGATAAAAGCATCATGGTAGGATTAATAGATTTTGGACCTCTTTATCCTCTTGGACCTAATGGAAGAAAATGGCAAAACGGTGTGAATTTGGATTCAGTTTTATCTATAGTTGATGAAATACACCCCACTTACTATTTTGCAGATTTAGAAATAAATAAAAGTAAACATTCAATTTATACTTCTATTATAGACAACCAAAAACCTATTATTCCTGCAGTTAGATCTATACTGCCTCAAACTCCAGATGCTAAATCATTATTAGACCAATTAAATATGTTAGCATTGGAATCTAGTGGCTATAATTTTTATAATTATTCTTTTATGAATTTTGAAACACTAGACTGGATTAAAGAAGCAGTTAACTCATTTCCAGCAAGTAAGGTTTTATGAAAACATCAGTTGAAGTAATTATTCATCCGGTCTGTTTACGTTTCAGTTATCATAATAATGAAATTGTATATATGTTTGCATCTAATCCTGAACAACAACTCGACGAAATGGAAAAATTAATGGGTGTAGAAACTGATCAAGGACCTATTTTTGACAGCAATGTTGGATTTTTACCTGTTGCTTCAACTATACTGATTCGCGGAGAAAAAAATATTTTAGTTGATCCAGGCAACCATCATATTGGTTTTTATTCTATGTTAAAAAGGGCATTAAATTCTAAAAACTTAACCTATGAAGAT
The DNA here is from genome assembly GCA_002938195.1 of Alphaproteobacteria bacterium MarineAlpha5_Bin7. GTDB lineage: Bacteria > Pseudomonadota > Alphaproteobacteria > HIMB59 > MarineAlpha5-Bin7. The sequence continues at coordinate 48,085 of PTKX01000002.1, forward strand.
ATTGATATCATAGTTACTACTCACACCCATGCAGATCATGCGGCAGCTATTGTTCATTTTAGAGATAAACCATGGGTAATTGGTGAAGGGGAGTTCAAAGACTTTGAGGCAATTGAAGGAAAGGAGATTGTTGAGGCTAAGAAAAAAATGATGGGTGACATAACTGAAATTAGAGGGGATGGAGAAACAGAGATTATGAAAGATGTTATTGCTCTTAAAACACCCGGCCATACTTCAGGGCATATTTCATTAATTGTTAATTCTGAAGATAAAAAAGTATTAATTGCTGGTGACCAAACAATGACTCGCTCTGAATATATTAACAGAACTTTTTCAAGATGGTATCCAAAACAAAATTTACTCGATTTAAATAAATCCCTTGATAAAGTACAAAAATATAAACCTGACTTAGTTATACCTGGACATGATAGACCTTTCTGTCCATGATAAATTCGAAGTCTTTTTTTTATAAAAATAAAGAAAAAATATTAGCCTTTTTGATGGTGCTGCCATCATTATTTGTTATTTTTTTTACTTATCTTTATCCAGCTATATTTACATTTATAATTAGTTTTGCTGAATTTGATTTAATTAGATTAAGTATCAAAAAATTTGTTGGTTTTAAAAATTTTAATTATCTTTTTTCTAGTTATTTTTTTCAAGGTTCTGTCATACGAACAATTTATTTTGGTCTTTTAATTTGTTTTTCAACAGCAATTATTTCATTTTTGATTTCACTACTTTTGAATGAAAATTTTTATGGGAAAACTTTTTTAAGAGTTGTTGTTGTTTTGCCTTGGGCAGTACCATCTGTCGTATCAGGAGTTCTTTGGGGACAAATGTTTCATGCGGATATAGGTTTTTTAAATGCTTTACTCTTTAAAATTGGTTTAATTCAAGAATACAAAATATGGCTTGCTGAACCGTTAACTGCTCTTCATGTAATTGCAATATCGGAAATATGGAAAGCCACCCCGTTTATGACCCTTTTCTTTTTAGCTGGACTACAAAGTTTACCAACAGATACTTTTGAAGCTGCATCAGTTGATGGTGCAAACTTATTCCAAAGAACATACCATATTTTAATTCCTTTAATGTTACCGATAGCAATACCTCTTATGTTAGTCCAATTTGTATTGGCAATGAAAGCTTTTGATACAATTTTTGTTCTGACCAGAGGAGGTCCTGGCGGTGGAACAACAACTTTAAATTATTTTATTTATCAAGAAGCTTTTGAAACTTTCAATTTAGGCAGAGCTTCAGCGGCAGCTTATGTCTTATTAATCATAACATTTGCTGTAGTAGTTGTACCAATTCTAACTCGTTTTATTTTTAATCGTTATTGGGGAAATAATTATGAAAAATAAGAGTTTTAGTTATAATTTAATTATATATTTTTTTGCTATACTTGTTTTTTTAACTATGTTTTTTCCGTTATATGGATTAATTCTTACAAGCATTCAACCAGAAAATGTAATTCGCTCTAAAAACATAACCTTTTTTCCTTCTTCAATCGTTCTCTACCATTTTAAAGAAGTATTAAACCCTAATCATATTTCTCAAATTTATGAAGGTATGCGAAATAGTTTTATTGTTTCAATTTTAACAGGAATTTTATCTATACTTTTAGCCTTTCCTGCAGCTTATTCATTATCAAGATTAAAATTTCCTGGTAAGAATTTAATTCTAATTTCTATGATTTCTGTATATTTTTTGCCAACCATTTTATTTATTATTCCAATGTTTATTTTTTTAGTATCTTATAATTTAGATGATACAATATTAAGTCTTGTGGTGCCTTATACAGCATTTATTTTACCATTTGTTGTTTGGATACTTAAAACTTTTATTGATCGACTACCACTTGAAGTAGAGGAAGCAGCAAAAATTGATGGCTGTTCTACTATACAATTATTATTAAAAATTGTTTTACCTTTAATTCGACCAGGCTTGCTTTCAGCATTTATTTTTGCCTTTATACTTTCATGGGTAGAATTTTTGACTCCATTAATATTTACTAATAATTTAAAAATGTCCACTGTTGCGTTAGGACTTTTTAGAAGTACAGTTGATATTAAAATTGGACAACAAGCTGCTGCTGCTATATTAACTTTGATACCAGTTACAATTCTTATGGTTGTTTTTCAACGTTATATAACCCAAGTAATTTTTTCTGGAGCTGATAAATGAGTGTAAAAAAATTAAGAATAGCTGTCATTGGTACTGGCTTGATAGGATCTCTTCATGCCGAAATATATAATGAGAATAATTTAGCAGAACTTGTAGCTGTTTGTGATATTAATAAAAAAGCAGTCAAACAAGTAGCTAAAAAAAATAATTGCAATTATTATTTTAATTATGAAGAAATGTTAAAGAATGAAGCTCTAGATGCTGTTAGTATAGCAACTCCAGAGAGTATTAGATTAAAACCTTGTATCATGGCAGCAAAAAAGGGTTTAAAAATTCTTTTAGAAAAACCACTTGGTAAGAAATTTAATGAAATTAAAAATCTAGTTACAAGATTAAAAAAAATTAAAGCTTACGTTGCTGTAAATTTTATTTTACACGCTGACCCTAGATTTAGAAAAATGAAAGAGGAAATCAAGAACAATAAAATAGGGAATATTGTAACTTATTTTGCTAGAAGAAGAGGCAATAGATTAGGAATTGAATATTATGCTCCCTGGACAGATCTTTTATCTTCAACTTTAATTCATGATATTCAAATGATTTTAGAATTATCTAAATCAAATCCTGAAAGAGTTTTTGCTGAAGCAGTAATACGTGAATGTAAAAAATACAATTCTCACGACGCAGTCGTTGCAACTTTAAAATTTCGCGATGGAAGTGTTGCATCCTTTGAAACTTCATGGGTTTTGCCAAAAAATCAACCAGAACCTTTAGATCCTGCCTTTAATGTAATTGGTGATCAAGGATCAATAATAATCGAAGGTTCTTCTTTGGGGATGAATATACTGACAAATAAACAATTTATTAAACCCGATCTTGCTCACTGGCCAACAATAGACTCTTCTGTAGATGGCGCTTTAAAGAAAAATTTAGACATGTTTGTTAATAATGCTTTAAACAATAAGCCTCCTATTGTAGATTTGCACTCTGCGCAACTAGCAGAAAAAGTTGTTCACTCTATGAAAGAATCAATAAGATTGAAAAAACCTATAAAATTATAGTTATATGATAAATAGGATATTACAAAAAGGAATTATATTTTATAAAGATTAAATACAAGTTAGTTTTAAAATATGTCAGAGGAAGAAGATACTAAAATTTTGCAAGGTAAGTGGTGGAAAATTAAAAAAGATATTAAAACCAGAATAGAAGCAAAATATGATAAAATTAGAGATTGGGTAATGGACCCTAAAGGATATTTTTTAATTAATATTGATAGGGAAAAACATTTAATACGGGTAGCTTACTGTGTGTTTTCTAAATTAGGCAATGATCCTATTCACGATATGATTGCGGAAGTTACTGGAAAAACAGCAATAGAAATAGTGAATACCCTTATTAATCAAAAATATATCTCTTCATTACAACATGCAGCTGACATGGGGATTGAGCTGCATAAAGCTGAAATTGCTCTAAAATATAATTATAATTATATTCAAGATAAAGATTTAGAATTATAAAACAGATATAGCTGGATAGAGATGTTTAGTAAAAATAAAAAATATATTCTAGATGGAGGATCTGGGCAGACTTTATTAGAAATGGGCTTGATCCCAGAGGGTAGACTTTGGTCAGCTACTGCTTTAATAAATAAAAGTTTACATAAAATGATTGTAAATATGCATTTAGATTTTATAAATGCCGGATCAGATTTAATTGTAACTAGTAATTTCTCTGTAAGAAAGAGAAGATTGTTAGAATATAATAAATTAGATTTTTTTGAACAAGCAACCAATGATTCAGCCTTGTTAGCAAATAAGGCAAAAAGTATTTCTGGAAAAAATATTTTAATAGCTGGATCACTTCCAACTCAAGAGATTGTTTATTTTTCAAAAAGAGTTACCGATGATAAGGAAATATTTAATGGTTTTAGTGCAACTGCTAATATTTTAAATCCTAACGTTGACTTGTTTTATTTAGATGTTTTGAGCAGTATAAATGAAATTAAAATTGCTTGTGAAGCGATTAAAGATCTTCAGAAACCAATTTTGATAGGTGTTCATTTAAATAAAAAAGGTTTTCTACCTTCAGGGGAAACAATCGAAGATTTATTACCAATTAGCAATGATTATAATTGTTGTGGAATAATAACAGCGTGTGTTTCTCCAGAAATAGTAAATCTTGTAATGCCTAAATTAATTAATCAAAATTTACCTTTTGGATTTAAAGTTAATGCATTTAAAAATATACCTGAGAATAAAGCACTAGATTCCGATTCATATTTAAATGGATATCCAACAGAGAGGTATGGTTCACGTGCTGATGAATTTACTCCCGATGTATTTGAAAAATTTGTTACTTCTGCATCCAAACAAGGAGCCTCTTTTCTTGGCGGCTGTTGCGAGATAAAACCACGACATATTAGTTCTCTAAAAAATTTATTTTAAATTATTTTTTAATATAATTTAATTTTTTCATTTCTGAATAAAATGCTTTCTCTACTTTATTTTTTTGATCTTTACTCAGTATCTTCTTCCAGCTATCAATTTTTCCTGACCTAAAAAAAACACCCTTTTTATTAGATTCTTGAAATCCTAAACTTTTTTCCAGTTTTTTTAGTTTTGTAAATTGTGTTTTTTGAATAGCCTGGTTTAAAATTTTTGTATCTAAATCAATATCTATGTATTGAGATAGAAAATTAATTAATTTTTCAAAATTCTTTTTTGGATTTAATACCAAATCTTCATATTTTAAAAATATACTTGGAACATTTATAAAACTTTTCCAAGATTTATAATGTAAGGACCAATTAACAATAGTTTCTGATCCAATAACATTTATTATATTTGATGAAGTAAAATCTTTTAATTGCTCATCTATAGAAATATTATTATGGTAAGCATATGAAATTAAAACTTCTCTAGGATCTCTTACTATATAAATAAATAATAAAGTATTTTTTTTACTAGTAAAAGTATAATTATTAAGACTACCATAAAAGTAATGAGTTTTATAAATTAATTCTTTTTGTTGAAAATTTTTTATTAGTTTTGATTGAACCTCTTGAGAATATTTAAGAAAATCAAAATTTTCATTAAATATTTTTTTGTTTAGAATTTTTTCGAAAGTTTCTTTTCTTTCAAATTTAGGAATTTTTTTTAAAAGACTAAAGTCTGTTTTAATATTTTTAGGATAAAGGTAATGTGATAGAAATGCCCTCACGTATGTATTCCCACTTTTTGGGTAAGAAGCTATCCATATTATTTTTTTCAAAACTAATAATTTATTAATTCATAAATTATAAATAAAGAGAGTTAACTTCCAGTACTAACTTGACTTATCTCAGTTTTTATTTCTTCTTTCTCAGGCACAACATAAGCAATTGCACAATGGTCCAGACAGTAAGGTTTGTCATCAAATCTTTCTTTATTACAAAAATGAAAATCTGGTTCATCTGGATGTCCTACAGGCCATTCACATCCTCTTTTAATTGAGGAAACAATTAAGTTTTTTTCTACCGGACTAAAACTTTTAGCTACATAACTTTCTCTACTTTGTTCTTTATTATTATTTTCAAAATTAAGTTTAGGCATTACTGGGGAGCGCGCCTTCTTTCTATCCGGCTTTACTGCGGTGCGTCTAATCGGAGAAGGTCTTCTCTCTAAGCCTATTCTGTGTGCTTTACCAACTACAGCGTTTTTTGTAAATCCTAGCAATTTACCAATTTGTGCTGTAGGCAGTCCTTGATCCCACAATTCCTTTAGTCTATTTACATTATCATCATTCCAAGACATACAAAAACTCCGTATTTATATCTATATATAGTATCTTGGGTATATAGTGATACACTAAATATATGATAAAGGAAGTTAAAAAACAGCCAATTTTCAAAAAAATCCTTATTTTTAGTAATTTTTTTGTTAATATTTTTAATTTTTATGAAAACTATCAACAATTATAGCTTAAAAAACAAAAATGTTCTCATTAGGGTTGATCTTAATGTTCCAGTAATCGATGGTGTTGTTACTGATCAATCTAGGATAGCTTCAATCAAATCAACAATAAATAAAGTTATTCAAGGTAACAATAAAATTTTTTTGCTATCCCATTTTGGAAGACCTAAAGGAAAATATAATAAAAAATATTCACTAGAATTTATTTGCGATGTTTTAAAAACAAAGCTTAAGGTTAATAAAATTTATTTCATCAATTCTTTAGAAGCCAAAGATATTCAAAAGATACAAAAAAATATGAAACACAATGATATATGTCTATTTGAGAATATTAGATTTTATAATGAAGAAGAAAAAAATGATTTAAATTTTTCGAAAAATTTATCTAAGTGTTTTGATGTTTTTATTAATGAGGCTTTTTCTGCATCTCATAGAAAACATTCATCAATTGTAGGAATTACTAAATTTTTACCTTCTATAGCAGGAGATAATTTAATTGATGAAATAAAAAATTTAAACTTTTTTCTAGATACTTCAGCAGAAATTAAAACAGCTGTTATTGGAGGATCTAAAATTTCAACCAAAATTGAATTGATAGATAATTTAATAAAATATTTTGATAATATTAGTATTGCAGGAGCAATGGCAAATACTTTTCTTCTTGCCAAAGGCTATAGAATTGGCAACTCAATTGTTGAACGAAATCATATCGATACTGCAAATAATATTTTATCAAAAGCTAAAAAACATAACTGCAATGTTTTTTTACCAGTAGACGTTGTTTGTGCTAATAATATTAATGACAAGGTAAACATTAATCATTGTGATATTGCTAATGTTCTGTCTGACCAAATGATTTTAGATATAGGTGATAAAACTACTAAAAACATAATCAATGTTCTAGTAAATTCTAATATGGTATTATGGAATGGACCTTTAGGAGCTTTTGAACACAAACCCTTCGATCATGGAACGATTGAAGTATTGAATGTTATAAAAAATAATAATATTTTCTCAGATATATTAACGCTTGCTGGAGGTGGAGACACCATTTCAGCAATCAAAATGGCTAACGCGGAGAGGAGTTTTTCTTATATTTCAAATGCAGGGGGGGCATTTTTAGAATGGTTAGAGGGCAAGGAATCTCCTGGTGTAAAAGCACTTAGAGAAAATAATTTATTTTAGTCTTCAATTAAATATTTTTTTATCGTTGAAAATTGTGAAAGTGTGAAAATAAAAGTAATTGGCAAAATTCCAAATACCTTAAAGTTTACCCAAATATCTGTAGATTGGGTTCTCCATATAATTTCATTTAATAAAGCAAGAGCTATAAAAAAACCTACCCACCTTTTTGTTAAAATGGACCATCCTATTTCTTGAAGTTTTAAAGTACCACCCAAAAGATATTTTAGCAGAGGTTTTTTAAAAACTTCTCCTCCATATAAAATTAAAGCAAATAGAATATTAATGATTGTTGGTTTCATTTTAAAAAAAACTTCATTGTCAAAGTATATTGTGAGTCCTCCAAAAACTAAAATTATTCCAGCTCCTACTGTAGGCATTATAGGTATTTTTTTTTCCATTATGTATGAGAACAATACAGCTATTACTGTTGCTATCATGAAAGGTAAAATAGCAGTTTGTAAATCACTTCTAGTATAAAAAATAAAAAATACTGCTAAGGGACCAATATCAACAAGTAATTTTACAATACCATTCATTTTTTAATTATCCAATTCAAGCATGGATTGGGCAAAAGATCTTGCACTAAATTCATAAAGATCATCTATTTTTTCTCCAAGACCAACAAAATGTATTGGTATTTCATATTTATTTGCAATTGAAACAAGCGCTCCACCTTTTGCTGTTCCATCAATTTTAGTAATTATTAAACCATTTATATCTAAAGATTCTCCAAATATTTCGACTTGTTTAATCATATTAGAGCCATTTGTTCCATCTAAAACTAATAAGGTTTTTATTTGTTTAGTATCTATTGTTTTACCTACAACATTTTTAATTTTTATTAATTGGTTTAATAAATTAGTATTATTTGAAAGTCTACCAGCAGTATCAATAATTAAATAATCATAATTTTCTTTGACTGCTTTTAGCGAAGCAGTATATGCTAGACTTGCAGGATCTTGTTCAATATTTCCTTGATAAAAGTCAACATTTTTTCTTAAAGTCCATTCTTTTAATTGTTCCACTGCTGCAGCACGAAATGTATCACAAGCTCCAACTAGAATATTGCTTTCTGAAGGAATTTTATGGATTAACTTTCCTATAGTAGTAGTTTTTCCGCTACCGTTAACTCCTATAAAAATAATAACTGTTGGTTTTTCATTATTATTTGAAAGTAATAGTTTTTCTCTAGGTTTAAGAATTTTTTCTAATTCCCCAGATAAAATTTTTAAAACAAAATTAGAATCACTGTCACTTGAAATATTTGTTGATTTAATTTTTTTAATTAGACTTTCTGTTACTTCTAAACCTAAGTCGCTAGAAATTAGTGTTGATTCTATTTCATCTAAAATTTCTTGGTTAATTTTTTTTGCTGATACAATTGATAATAAGTTAGAAGAAAGTACTGAAGATGTTTTTTTTAAACCATTTTGAAACTTTTTAAATATATTCATTATCTATACAGCGTAACCACATAAAACATCTTGGCTCACATTAGTAATCATGCATTTTACAATTTTGCCTTCTTTAATATTTTTTTTAATTTTTATTTTTGTAAAATGTTGTGATTTTCCATAAGTAAAGTTTTCTTTTACTTGCTCTACTAGCATCATTGCAGAATTTCCTATTTGAGACTTTAGATATTTTTGCATTTGTTCATTGCCAATATCTCTTAAAATACTCGCTCTTTTTTTTATTATATTTTTTGGCACTTGTGGCATCAAAGCAGCTGGAGTATTTTTTCTCACTGAATATGGAAAAATATGCAAATGCGTAAGGTTACAATCTTTAATAATTTTTATTGTATCTTGAAACATTTTTTCAGTTTCAGTTGGAAACCCTGCAATAATATCTGCTCCAAAAACTACATCTTTTCTTATTAACCTAACTTTTTTACAAAAATTAATTACATGTTTATGATTGTGTCTTCTTTTCATTCTTTTTAAAATTAAATCATTTCCCGATTGTAAGCTTAAATGAAAATGTGGCATCAAACGTCTATCTTCAAGCAAGGGCCAAAAATCATTTGTTATTTCCGCGCAGTCTAATGAGCTCAATCTAAGTTGTTTTAATTCTGGAATAAGATTTAATATACGTTTAACAAGTTGGAAAAGATTGGGATTCCCAGGCAAATCTTTTCCATAATCTGTAATATCCACTCCTGTCAAAACAACTTCATTATAACCATTAGCTACTAAAGTTTTAATTCGCTCTGATATCACTCCAACTGGTACGCTTCTATTATTACCTCTTCCAAATGGAATAATACAAAAAGTACAACGATGATCGCATCCTTGCTGTATTTCAACATAAGCTCGAGATTTACCCTCAAATTTTTGTATTATATTATTGCTAATATTATTTTCATTAAAAATATCTTTGACTTGAGTTGATTCATTTTTTTCTAAATTAGTCCAAGTTGTACTTAATAATTTTTCTTTATTACCTATGACATAATCTACCTCAACTAAATTCATATATTTTTCAGGATTAATTTGAGCAGCACATCCTGTAACGACAATTTTTTTATTTGGAAAATTTCTTTTGGATTTGCGAATTTCATAATTGACTTTTTTTTCTGCTTCTTCAGTTACTGCACATGAATTAATAATTATATAATTTTTAAATTTATTGTTTTTAATATGTGATTTTATTACTTCTCCTTCAAATATATTTAATCTACAACCTAAATTTATAATGTTTGAACTTTCTTTTTTCATTTATATTTCTACATTACCGTAAAAGCTTATTTCTGCAGGCCCTGTCATTATTGCTTCTTCTTTTTCTATATTAACAAACAATGAACCACGTTCTAATAAGACCTCAACATTGTTATGTAAATATTTTTTAATTTGTCCAGCATATACAGCTGCACATGCTCCACTTCCACAAGCAAGGGTTATTCCCGCTCCTCTTTCCCAAACGCGCATTTTTATTTTTTGTTCATTTATTATTTCAACAATTTCTAAATTTGTTTTATTTGGGAATAAATTATTATTTTCAATATTTGGCCCTATTTCATTTAATTTTACCCTATCTATATCTTTGCCAAAAAAAACTATATGAGGGTTTCCAACATTCACTGCAATTCCATTTTCAAATCCATTTATTTCTATAGGCATATTTAAAGTGTCTACTTTTTGTGATAATGGAATTTTTTGCCAGTTAGTACTAACTTTACCTAAATTTACACTAATACTACTATCATTAATCTTTTTTGCCTTTAATAATCCTGCATCAGAGTTTATATTTATTTGTTCTTTATTAGACTCTTGAAATAATAATTTTGCAACACATCTTGTTCCATTGCCACATGCCTCAGCCTTATCACCACTTGGATTAAAAATTTCGATTTGAACTTCTGCACTTTCATTCTTACTTGGATTAATAGTAATTAATTGATCACATCCAGCACCTGTTTTTCGATCACTTAATTTATTAATTAAATCTTTTGTTATATTGATATTATGTACTCTTTGATCAATAATAACAAAATCATTACCCAATCCATGCATTTTGATGAATTCAATTTTTTGCATATTTTCTCTTTATGACTGTTTTTATATAGAATTCCAGCTAAAATTCTATTTTTCATGAGAACTTGACTTTCTACGTCTATTTTAATAAGCGTATTTTTGAAATTCCTTAATTGTAATTTTACTGACTTATCAGCTAGTGATAGGTACATCAGCCCACGAGTATCGTGCCCTGGTGAAAATGTTGATTGGAGAAAAATGTTTGGAACTTTAAATGAAAGATTAGAAAAAATCGTTAGCTCCATTCGTGGTAAAGCAATTATTTCAGAAGCTGATTTAGATTTAACAATGCGAGAAATACGCATTGCTTTTTTGGAAGCAGATGTAGCACTACCTGTGGTTAAAGATTTTATCGATAACGTTAAGTCAAACATATTAGGCAAGGAAATCCTTAAATCTATCAAACCTGATCAAATGATTATAAAATTAGTACAGGATGAGCTAATTAAAATATTAGGTGAAAATAATGCACCGATTAATATCCAAAAAAACGGTTTAACAAAAATTCTTTTTTGTGGATTGCAAGGATCAGGTAAAACTACATCTGTAGCAAAATTGGCAAATCATATTCAAAAAGAATCTAAGAAAAAAATATTGTTAGTTTCAGCTGATATTTATAGACCAGCAGCTCAAGAACAATTGAAGGTTTTAGCTAAACAAATCAATGTGAGTTTTTTTGATATTAATAATTCAAAATCTGTAGATCTAATAACAAATGAATCAATTGAATATGCAGCAAAAAACTTAATTGATATTATCTTGTTTGATACTGCGGGACGCCAAGTAATAGATGACAAGATGATGGAAGAATTAAAAATTATAGAAAATATTTTACAGCCTCATGAATCAATTTTAGTAGCTGATTCTTTAACCGGACAAGACGCAGCCAACGTTGCAAAAAATTTTGGCGAAACAATAAATATAACAGGATCAATACTCACCCGTGTCGACGGTGATGGTCGCGGTGGAGCAGCATTATCTATTAAATCAATTACTGGAGCTCCTATAAAATTTATAGGCACAGGTGAAAAGATTGAAAAACTGGAAGCTTTTTATCCAGATCGTATTGCAAATCGAATCTTAGGTATGGGAGATATTATTTCATTAGTTGAAAAAGCTGCAGAAAATATTGATGAAAAAGAAATGTCAAGTTTGGCAAAAAAAATGGCTAAAGGAGTATTTGATTTAGAAGATTTTGCTAAACAACTTAAACAGATGGGCAAAATGGGTGGAATTTCTGGAATTATGTCTATGCTCCCTGGTGTTTCTAAAGCACAAAAATTAATAGCAGAAAATAATATTTCTGAAGACTTAATTAAAAGTCAGATAGCAATTATTAATTCCATGACAAAAAAAGAAAAAAAAAATCCAATTTTAATAAAAGCTTCTAGAAAAATTAGAATATCAAATGGATCTGGAACTAGAGTACAAGATGTCAACAAGTTATTAAAACAGTTTTTTCAATCACAAAAAATGATGAAAAAAATGAAATCAATGGGAAAGGGCAGCTCGCCAGAAGATTTAATGCAAAAATTGCAAGGAAGAATGCCACCAAACTTTTAATTAATTATGAAAGGAAAAATATATGCCAGTTAGAATTAGATTATCAAGAGGGGGTGCAAAAAAAAGACCTTTTTATAGAATAATAATTGCTGACTCTAGAAGATCAAGAGATGGAAAATTTATTGATCAAATAGGAACTTATAATCCTATGTTGAAAAAAGATGATCCAGGTAGAGTTAAAATTAATAATGAAAAAGCAAAGGAATGGCTAGAAAAGGGAGCACAACCAAGTGATAGAGTAAAAATATTTTTAAGTTCATTAGGTATGGTTGAAAAACCTATAATTACTGAAAAAACTAAAAAACATTTGCCAAAGAAAAAACAAAAGGAAGAATCTCCTAAAGCAGAAACGAAAGCAGAAGATAAACCTGCAGAAGCAGCAAAGGAAGAATCTCCTAAAGCAGAAACGAAAGCAGAAGATAAACCTGCAGAAGCAGCAAAGGAAGAATCTCCTAAAGCAGAAACGAAAGCAGAAGATAAACCTGCAGAAGCAGCAAAGGAAAAATAAAAATAACAAACAATTTTAGTGAAAAAAGAATTAATACATGTAGGAAAGTTTGGAAAACCTTTGGGATTGAAAGGAGAAGTAAGAATTATAATGTTTTTAGAAAATATAGATGTATTTAAAAAATTAGATCCATATCTAGACAGTTATGGAAAAAAAAATTGGATTTTTGAATATTTAAAAATGAATGGAGAAAAGTTAGTTGGAAAATTATATAATTGTAACTCTAGAGAATGTGTAGAAAAGTTTTGCGGCCATAATATTTATGTTAAAAAAAATAGCTTTCCTAAAATTAAAAAAAATCAATACTATATTCACGATTTAATTGATTGTAACGTTATCAATATTAATAATAAAAAAATAGGAAAAATAAAAAATATAGAAAATTACGGAGCTGGAAATTTAATAAATATACTTAAAACTAATGGCGAAGATTTTTATATTCCAATGAATGAAGATAATATTTATAAAATTAATTTAAAAGAAAAATTGATTATTATAAATCCAATTAAAGGAATTATTAATTAAAATGTTTTGTGTAAAAATATTGACAGCTTACCCTGAAATGTTCCCAGGCGTTCTGGGATATTCAGTTATAGGCAAGGCACTTAAAGAAAATGTATGGTCTTTAGAAATAATAAATTTACATGATTTTGGATTTGATAAAAGAAAAAGTATAGACGACAGTCCATTTGGCGGAGGACCTGGTATGATTATTAGACCAGATGTTGTTGAAAAAGCTGTTAACCATATTAAAGAGAATTCTAGCAGAAATAGTCTTTATATTTACATGACTCCTTCTGGGAAGACTCTAAAACAACTAGATTTAGTTAAATATTCAAAATTTGAAGAAATTATTATTTTGTGTGGAAGATTTGAAGGGGTTGACCAAAGAGCCATTAATATTCTAGGTTTCCGGGAAATAAGTATAGGAGATTATGTTTTGTCAGGGGGAGAAGTTGCTGCACAGGTATTAGTTGAAGGTTGTATTCGACTTATTCCTGGAGTATTAGGACAATCGGAAAGTATTTTGGAAGAAAGTTTTTCAGAAGAGCTTCTTGAGTATCCTCAATACACTAGACCACAAGTGTGGAAAGATACTCATAGGAAAGAACATCATGTGCCTGATATTTTATTATCTGGCAATCATGAAAAAATAAAAAGATGGAGATTTAATAAATCAATTGAAAAAACAGAAAATAACAAACCAGATTTATTAATAAAAAATAGGAATAAAAAATGAACGATTTAATGCAAAAATTTGAAAAAAAACAAATTGAGAGACTTACTTCAAAAAAAAACATTCCAACCTTTAGAAGTGGAGACACTATTAAAGTTACTTTAAAAATTATTGAAGGAGAAAGATCTCGACTTCAAGCATTTGAGGGTATTTGCATAGCAAGAAAAAATAATTCTGTTAATACAAAATTTACTTTAAGAAAAATCTCCCATGGTGAGGGAGTTGAAAGAGTATTTCCTTTATTTAGTCCTATTATAGATAAAATTGAAGTGATACGAAAAGGTGATACTAAAAGAGCTAAACTATATTATTTAAGAAATAGAAAAGGTAAAAGTGCAAGAATAGCTGATCGTGATAGAGAGGAAGACGCTTACGAATACGAAATGCAAGAAAGCGCAGAAACAGATAAAAATAAAGAAACTTTAGATTCAAAAAATAATAATTTAGAAGTAGAAGATAAAGCCGCAGAGTCAGTAACGGAAGAATCTTCTAAAGCTGAAATGAAAACAGAAGAACCAGCAAAGGAAGATTCTTCACAAAAGGAAGAAAAAGTAATTCCTGAACAAAAGTCCGAGTCAGCTGCTTCTCAAGCAGATAAGACACAAGATGAAAAAAAATCATAAACCAAAAACATTATTTGATAAAATTTGGAACAACCATCTTGTTGATCAACAAGCTGATGGTACTTGCTTAATATATATAGACCGTCATTTGGTTCATGAGGTAACAAGTCCCCAAGCTTTTGAAGGACTTCGTAATAGTAAAAGAAAAGTTAGACAACCACAAAATACCTTTGCTGTTGCAGACCACAATGTGCCAACATCTGATCGTTCAAAAGGTATAGAAAATCTAGAAAGCAGAATCCAAGTTGAAACCCTTGAAGAAAATTGTAAAGATTTTAATATTACACTTTTTCCCTTGCTAGATAAAAGACAAGGTATTGTTCATATAGTTGGTCCAGAACAAGGTATTACTCAACCAGGAATGACAATAGTTTGTGGTGATAGCCATACTGCAACACACGGCGCTTTTGGATCTTTAGCATTCGGTATTGGAACTAGTGAAGTGGAGCATGTTTTAGCTACTCAAACATTAATACAACAACCTGCTAAGAATATGCTTATAAAAATAGATAATGACGTTATATCTGGAGTAACAGCAAAAGACATTATTTTACATATTATAGGTCATATTGGAACTGCAGGAGGTACTGGATTTGTTATAGAGTATGCAGGCAAAGCTATAAAAAATCTAAGTATGGAAGGAAGAATGACTATTTGTAATATGAGCATTGAGGCTGGAGCAAGAGCCGGATTAATTGCACCTGACGAGAAAACGATTCAGTATATTAAAAATCGTCCCTATGCCCCTAAGGGTAAAGATTGGGAAAATGCAGTAGCTTTTTGGAAATCTCTTCCATCAGATGAAACTGCAATATATGATAAAGAAATTATTATAGATGGCCAGAGTATAGTGCCTCAAGTTACTTGGGGAACAAGCCCTCAAGATGTTGCTCCTATTGATGGCAATGTACCTGATCCTAATGATTTCAAAGATAAAAATAGAAGCAATGCCATAAAACGTTCTTTGGACTATATGGGCCTTGAACCAAATCAAAAAATTAGAGATATTAAGATTGATAGAGTTTTTATTGGATCTTGCACCAATGGTAGAATTGAAGATTTAAGAGAGGTAGCTAAAGTAGTTAAGGGAAAAAAAGTAATTGTAGATGCCATGATTGTTCCAGGATCTGGATTAGTAAAAGAACAAGCTGAAAAAGAAGGTTTAGATAAAATTTTGATAGAAGCTGGATTTGATTGGCGTGAACCAGGATGCTCAATGTGTCTAGCAATGAATCCAGATCAATTAAATCCTAAAGAAAGATGTGCTTCAACTTCCAACAGAAACTTTGAAGGCAGACAAGGGCGCGAAGGTAGAACTCATTTAGTTAGTCCAGGTATAGCAGCAGCCTCAGCAATTAAAGGCACTTTCAGTAGAGCTGAAGATTTATAAAATGGAAAAATTTTTTGAATTAGAGGGAATAGCAGCTCCACTTAGAATGATAAATGTAGATACTGACATGATTATACCTAAGCAATTTTTAAAAACAATCAAACGATCTGGTCTTGGAAAAAATCTTTTTCATGAATTAAGGTATGATCTTCAAGGAAATATTAAGAATGATTTTGTTTTAAATTGGGATCCGTATAAATCAGCAAAAATACTTATAGCAGGAGAGAACTTTGGATGTGGATCAAGTAGAGAGCATGCCCCATGGTCTTTATTAGATTTTGGATTTAGATGTATTATAGCTCCAAGTTTTGCAGATATTTTTTATAATAATTGTTTTAAGAATGGAATTTTACCAATTAAGCTAATGAATGAAAAAGTAGAAGACTTAATGAATCAAGCTGAAAATAAAAAAATATTTAAAATTAATTTAGATAAACAAAAAATCTTAATTGAGCCAAAATTTGATTTTGATTTTGAAGTAGATCCTTTTAGAAAAAAGTGTTTAATTGAAGGATTAGATGACATTGGTTTATCTCTTAAAAAAGTTGATAAAATAAGTTCTTTTGAAAAAAATCTACACGAATCAAAACCTTGGATTCTTTAAATAATGTCTGGCAATAAAAAAATTTTGGTACTTCCTGGAGACGGCATAGGAAAAGAAGTAATGCAAGAGGTACTTAATATCATTGATTGGATGGCAAAAAATAAGTCTATTGAATTTGATATTTCTGAAAGATTAGTAGGTGGAGCAGCCTATGATCAAGAGGGAGATTCTATTAGTGATAAAACTATGGAAGAGGCAATCAAATCAGATGCAGTTTTATTTGGAGCAGTAGGTGGATCTAAATGGGATAATGTAGAAAGGTCAAAACGACCAGAAGCAGCCCTACTTAGATTAAGAAAAGAATTAGATCTTTTTGCAAATTTAAGACCAGCCGTTGTATTTGAGGCCTTAATCAATTCTTCATCATTAAAAAAAGATCTTGTTACAGATTTGGATATTCTTATTTTAAGAGAATTAACTAGCGGGGTTTATTTCGGCAAACCAAGAGGGATAGAAAAAATTAATGCAGTAGAAGAAAGAGCCGTTGATACCCAGAGTTATTCAACTTCTGAAATTCATAGAATTGGAAAAGTAGCATTTGATTTAGCTAAACTCAGATCAAATAAAGTTACCTCTGTTGAAAAATCTAATGTAATGGAAACAGGTGTACTTTGGCGTAAAGTTATTTCTGATCTTCATAAAAAAGAATATAATAAAATTAAACTAGACCATATGTTGGCAGATAATTGTGCAATGCAATTAGTAAGACAACCAAAACAGTTTGACGTTATTCTTACTGATAATTTATTTGGTGATTTACTTAGTGATATTGCTGCAATGTTAACAGGATCTCTTGGCATGCTTCCGTCAGCCTCTTTGGGAGCTCTAGACTCAAATGGCAAAAGATCAGCTATGTACGAACCTGTTCATGGCAGTGCACCAGATATTGCAGGACAAGGAAAAGCTAATCCATTGGCTATGATAATGAGCTTTGCAATGATGTTAAAATATAGTTTTGGCATGAATGAGGATAGTAAACTAATAGAACAATCAGTACATAATGTCTTATCAAAAGGATTGAGAACTCCTGATATAAAACAAAGTCATGAAAAAGCTATATCAACAAAGGAAATGGGCATGGCAATAATAGAAGAATTAAATATCTTATCAGGAAAGTAAATGTCAAATAAATATAATATAGCTGTTGTCGGAGCGACCGGCAATGTAGGAAGAGAAATGTTACAAATATTACAAGAAAGAAATTTTCCATTAGAAAATTTATACTGTGTTGCATCATCTCGATCTAAGGGTAAAAAAATTGATTTTGGAGACAAAGAAATTTTAGTTGAAGATCTTTCTGAATTTGATTTTTCTAAGGTTCAAATAAGTTTATTTTCGCCAGGAAGCTCAATATCTGCAAAATTTGCACCAATAGCAGCTCAAAAAAATTGTTTAGTTATTGATAATACATCATATTTTAGATTAAAAAATAATGTACCCCTAATTGTTCCAGAGGTAAATAAAGACGTTTTGGAAGATTTTTTTAACAATGAAAGTAGATCTAATATTATTGCCAATCCGAACTGTTCAACAATACAAATGGTAGCAGCTTTAAAGCCTATTCATGATGCTGCAATCATTAACAGAATCGTTGTTTCAACTTATCAGTCAGTTTCTGGCGCAGGTAAAGAGGCTATGGATGAACTTTTTGAACAAACTAAAAATATTTATTCTAATCAAAATATTGAGAGAAAAAAATTTACTAAACAAATAGCATTTAATGTTATTCCACATATTGATTCATTTTTAGAAAATGGAAATACTAAAGAAGAACAAAAAATGATTGATGAAACAAAAAAAATACTAGATCCAAATATTAAAGTTTCAGCAACATGTGCCCGTGTACCAGTTTTTATTAGTCATTCAGAATCAATAAACTTGGAATTAGATTCACCTTTGTCAGATAATGAAGCAAAAAAAATCCTAGAAAATTGTGAATACATTTCAGTTGTAGATTATAGAAAAGACGAAGGTTATGTAACACCAGTAGAAGCTGCAGGTGAAGATAAAGTTTATGTTAGCAGAATAAGAGCCGACAATACATTAGAAAATGGTATGAACCTATGGGTAGTTTCAGACAATTTAAGAAAAGGAGCAGCTCTTAACGCAATACAAATTGCAGAGGAGATTATAGAAAAATACAGTGAATATTTAATGTAATTATTAATCTAAAGCATATTTATTTTTGTAATCTTGACGTAACATTTTATCTTGATCTGATTTAATTAAAAAGAAATTTTCAACTACTAACACATCTAAATCTGTTCCCATAAAACACTTGAAAGCGTCTTCAGGAGTGCATACGATTGGCTCACCTCTTACATTAAAAGATGTATTTACCAATATTGGGCAACCTGTTTTTTTATTAAATTCATTTATTAATTCATAATATTTAGGATTAATTTCTTTTTCAACTGTTTGTACACGCGCAGAATAATCTACATGTGTCACAGCTGGAATAATTGATCTTTTAATATTTAATTTATCAATACCAAAAAGATTTTCTTCTTCTTCTGTCATCTGATTACAATGTTTTGCTTTAACTTTTGCAACTAAAAGCATATATGAGCTATCTTGATCTAGTTCAAACCAATCGCTTAACTCATGTCTTAATATAGATGGAGCAAAAGGTCTAAAACTTTCTCTATACTTAACTTTTAAATTAAGATTTTTTTGCATTTTTTCTGATCTTGGATCTGCAATAATAGATCTTGCCCCCAGTGCTCTTGGACCAAATTCCATTTTATTTTGAAACCAACCTATAGCCTTACCTTCTTCAAGTGCCTCAACAGTTTTTTTAATAGTTGATTTGCTATCTAAAATTTGAAATTTTGCACCACTTGTTAATAGACTTTCTTTTATACTGTCTTGAGTAAAACTTGGTCCCAAAAGGGACCCTTTCATTGAATCTTTCTGATTAATATTTCTAGGTTTTTTTAAAAATTGATACCAAACTGACAAAGCAGCGCCCAAGGATCCTCCAGCATCACCAGCCGCTGGTTGAATCCATATATTTTTGAAATGACCAGTTTTTAATATTTTTGAATTTGCCACGCAGTTGAGCGCTACCCCACCTGCTAAACAAAGGTTTGGAATATTATGTTCAGCAGCTAGGCTACTTGTCATTTTAATTATAATATCCTCAATTACTTTTTGAATTGATGCAGCAATATCCATATGAAATTGTGTTAATTTTTCATTCTCTGATTTTCTAACTTTTTGTCCAAATAATTTGGAGAATTTTTGATTAGTCATCGTTAAACCTGTAGTGTAATTAAAAAAAGATTGATTAAGACAAAAAGAACCATCGTTTTTAATATCAATTAAATTATCTTTAATAATTTCTACAAATTTAGGTTTGCCATATGGGGCTAAACCCATAACTTTATATTCGCCACTATTAACTTTGAAACCTAGGTAGTAGGTAAATGCAGAGTACAAAAGACCAATTGAATTTGGAAAATTAATTTCTTTAATTATTTTAATATTGTTATTTTTTCCTATAGAAACAGTAGTAGTTGCCCATTCCCCAACACCGTCTATCGTTAAAATTAAAGAATTATCAAAAGGTGATGGAAAAAAAGCACTTGCAGCGTGGCTGTAATGATGTTCTGAAAATAACAATTTTTTTGGATTAAAGTTTTTGTCAAATCTTTTTAACTCATTTGTTAAAACTGATTTCTGGAATAGTTTTTCTCGTAACCATATTGGCATAGCTTTTCTAAACGATGAGAAGCCTCTAGGAGCATTATCAACATAAGTTTCTAATAATCTTTCAAATTTTAAAAAAGGTTTTTCATAAAAAACAACATAATCAATATGATCTAAAGATATGTTAGCTTCTTTTAAAACAAAATTAATAGCTTTTTTTGGGAAGCTTGCATCATGTTTTATGCGGGTAAATCTTTCTTCTTGTGCTGCAGCTATAATATCCCCGTTTAATACAAGTGCTGCAGCACTATCATGATAAAAAGCTGAAATACCTAAAATTGCTGTCAATTTAAAACAATGTATAAATAAATGGAGCCACTGCTGAGCCTTGACTTAAAACAATTAATCCTCCAAAAATAATAAGCATTATTAATATAGGGAGTAACCAGAATTTTTTTCTGATTTTTAAAAAATTCCAAAATTCATATAAAAAAGACATAATTAATAATTAAAATTGATTTTTCATTGAAGTGTTAATTTCTTTTTTTTCTACCCAATAAGTATGTATATTTTTATTAATTTTTTGAAGCATCAATTTTTTACCAACCAATTTTATGATAATACTAGTTGGAACAATTGTAACAAAAAATACTAAACCCATAATTAATGGCGAAATTATATGACCAAGCAACAAACCAAATTTAAACCACAATTTATTTGGGATTGATAATATTTTTGGTAAAAAAAAAGACAAAACAAAAAATATTATTGATATAAATAATGCCCAGTAATTAATAGGTTTGTTCTGTAAAATTGGATAAAAACAAATAATTAGAAAAAAAATACCAAAAACTATTCCAAAATTACGCTCACTGCTAGATTTTATTTTGATATGATTTTTATTTTCAAACATACTTTATTATTATACTAATTTTTATTCTTTTCAACAATCATAGATGACTAATTAATTTTTTAAATGACTTAATGATTTTTTTTGAAATAAAGTTCTACAGAAATTCTTTTAGTTATTATATCTTTCAATTCATCTTCTAATAATAATTTAATTTGTATTGGAATTATTTTCTTTATAAAATACATAATATTTTAATCTAAATTATAAAAAATTATGGCGGTCTCGCAAGGATTCGAACCTTGAATCTTAGTTCCGAAGACTAATGTGATAATCCATTTCACTACGAGACCAATTAATATCTTATTATATTGTATTCCAATTATTGGAAACTTACACTAAACTAATAAAAATAAATGAAATTTTGTAACAATTTATCAGCTCTCAATAAAACAATAATCAAATGCACAAAATGCCAAAGATTGGTTAAATTCAGAAATAAAATAGCATCAGAAAAAAGAAAACAATATAAACATGAAAAATACTGGGGAAAGCCAATTACTGGATATGGAGATTTAAGAGCAAGGTTGTTGCTAATAGGATTAGCCCCTGCTGCTCATGGAGGAAATAGAACAGGTAGAGTGTTTACAGGAGACAGGTCAGCAGATTTTTTATTCAAATGTCTATTTGAAGTTAATTTATCTAACCAGCCTAATTCTGATTATAAAAGTGATGGTTTAATTTTATTAAATACCTACATAACTACAGCTTTAAAGTGCGTTCCCCCTGGTGATAAACCAACTTCTGATGAACTGCGAACATGTTTTTCTTATTTTAAACAAGAGCTACACTTTTTAAGGAATATTAATACAATTGTAGCATTAGGAAAAATCGCATTTGATGCTTGTATAAATTTTTACAAAGCAGAGTATGATATTAAAGGAAAAAATTATAACTTTTCCCATGGAATTACATATAATTTACCAGATGGAAAAACTCTTGTGGGATGTTATCATCCAAGCCCTCGCAATGTTAATACAGGAAGAATAGATTTTAATAAGATGGTTGATTTATTTAAAAAAGTAAAAAATATTTCTAAAAGATAGCGTTATTTATGAAAAATTTTTATTTGTACATTATTTTAGTACTTTCATTTCTTGTTATTTTTTATTTTGGAATCGGTTTTTATATTGCCAATATGATTTTAAGAATAGATCATTCTTGTGGTGTTCATGAAGGTTCCCTACCTAATACCTGGGTTACTAAATATGATACCAAAGATATAAAGAATAACAAAAGAATTCTAATAAGGGAAAAATTTGATGCCAAAAAATACCATCTGGACTCATGGGAAGAGGTAAAATTTTTATCAAGAGACTCTAATATTGAAATTAGTGGTTGGTTATTTAATTATCATAAAAATATGCCTATTGTTATAGTAGTTCATGGTATTTTTCCAAATGGCAAATGTAAATCTGAACCTAATTTAATTGCAAGTTTATTAATTAAAAATAATATAAATGCTTTAACCATTGATTTAAGAAATTATGGTGAAAGCACAATTGTAGGCAATTATGAAAATTTAGGTTTGACAGAATATTTAGATGTTCTTGGCGCTTTTGATTTTTTACAAACTATCGGTTTTGAATCTAGTCAAATTGGTTTAGCTGGAATTTCTCTTGGAGCTAGTACCGTGATTTTTGCAGCTTCTAAAGAAAAAAAGATCAAAGCAATTTGGTCTGAAAGTTCTCTGGCAGAATTTAAGATGATTTTAGATGATGAAGTTAAACGATACGGATTTTCAAATATATTTAGCTTTTCTGTTAGCTTGGCTGGAAAATTATTAACAGGTATTGATCCTGCAGATTTAAATCCAACTTATGCAATAAGCAATCACCAAAACTATTTTTTTACTCATGGAGAAAATGATGAAAGAATATATTTACATCATTTTTTATTTATAAAAGATTATGCAGAAAGAAATAATATTAATGCTGAATTTTGGATGATACCTGAAGCAGGACATGTTGATTCAATATTTATTTTAACAGAGGAATACGGATATAAAATGAAAAAATTTTTTTTAAAAAATTTGCGTAAATAAAGTGCCGGATAAAAAACACTAGTTCGTACCTGGCAGACACTTCTCTAGTTACATAAACTCATTATCATCCGGCGGGAATGATTATTAGATTTCTTGGCGTTCCTCCGAAGCAAAGAAAAAGAGTTTATTTTATCCGGCAGAATCAAATTAATCCTAAAGAATGAAAATTTCAATATCAAAAAGCTTTTTAAAAACCTCTGATTATACTAAAAAATATATTATTATTGTTATCCACAGATTTTTCCACAATACGCTGTAAATCTAAAAAATTTTTTTTTTTGAAATTTTGCAATAAATTACTACTTAAATAAGATATAATCACATAATTATATCTATTAATGACAAACAAACGCCCTTTATCCCCACACATCACAGTACATAAATGGATATTATCACAAGTAATGTCAATTTTGCATCGCGCAACAGCAATTGGGTTTTCTATAGGTTTGTTATTTATTTCACTTTGGTTGGTTGCTTTTTCACTTGGACAACAATATTTTAATATCTTTGAAATAATTTTCTTTAACTTTTTTGGAAAAATTATTATTTCAATAATAACTTTTTGCTTTTGTTTTCATTTTATTGATGAGTTTAGAAAAATATTTTGGTCATTTGGCATTGGCTTAGATATAAAAATAATTAAAGTCACAAGTTACTTTGTGATTTTAACCTCTTTAATGAGTTTATTTTTAATTGTAATTTATTTATTATGAATATCGAGACAATTAAATGGATATACCAACGTGTATCGACTCCCATTATAATAATTCTATTTTTTTGGTTAGTGTTTAAAATATATTATGTAAGTAATTATAATTACGAAACTATTTATATTTTTTTTAAAAATTATTTAAATCTATTTTTTTTTGTTTTATTACTTTTTTTATCCCTTGTTCATACTTCTATAGAGGTATTCCATTCTATTCATGATTATTTTGCTGAAACGAAAAATGAAAAACATATCAATTATCTTGTTAAAATTTTATATCTAATTATTTTTTTATCAATTATAATTTTTATTACAAAAATAATTATATTTTAATGAATCATACATATAAAATTACAAACCACGAATATGATGTTTTAGTTATAGGAGCTGGAGGATCTGGATTAAGGGCAACATTGGGTTGTGCTGAATTAGGCCTCAAAACAGCTTGTATAAGCAAAGTTTATCCAACAAGAAGTCATACTGTTGCTGCACAAGGTGGTATTGGTGCTGCACTTGGAAATATGACGGAAGATAATTGGAAATGGCATATGTATGATACAGTTAAAGGATCTGATTGGCTTGGAGATCAAGATGCTATTGAATATTTAACTTCTAATGCTCCAGAAGCAGTAATTGAACTCGAGCATTATGGAATGCCATTTACAAGAACAAACGATGGAAAAATTTATCAAAGACCTTTTGGGGGTCACATTCAAAATGAAGGTGCAGGAGGTCCAGCAATGCGCGCATGTGCTGCTGCTGATAGAACAGGTCACGCACTACTTCATACTTTATATCAACAGGCTTTAAAAAATAAAGTTAATTTTTTTGTAGAATATTTTGTTTTAGATTTAATAAGAGACATTGAAGGAAAATGTTGTGGTGTTATAGCTTGGTGTTTAGAAGATGGGTCAATGCATGTATTCCATTCACATGTAACAATTATCGCAACTGGCGGGTATGGCAAAACTTTTTTTTCTTCTACAAGTGCACACATTTGTACTGGAGATGGCAATGCAATGATTTTAAGAAACAACCTTCCTTTATCAGACATGGAATTTATACAGTTTCATCCCACAGGGTTATATGGAATAGGTGTTTTAATTACTGAAGGAGCAAGAGGAGAAGGTGGTTATTTAACAAACAGCAATAATGAAAAATTTATGGAAAAATATGCTCCTAATGTTAAGGATTTGGCTTCAAGAGATGTAGTAAGCAGAGCTATTACAACTGAGGTAATTCAAGGAAGAGGTTGTGGTTCAGAAAAAGACCATGTTTTTTTACACCTTGAACATATAGATTCAAAAATTTTACACAAAAGACTTCCTGGAGTTTTAGAACATGCAAAAATTTTTGTAGATATTGATGCTACAAAAGATTCTATTCCCGTGGTTCCAACAGTTCATTATAATATGGGAGGAATTCCAACAAATTACAAAACAGAAGTCCTTTCTCCAGACGCACAAAATACTGAAAAAATATGTGAGGGACTTCTTGCGATTGGTGAAGCAGCCTGTGTTTCAGTTCATGGTGCAAATAGACTTGGCACTAATTCATTAATTGATTTAGTAGTATTTGGAAAAGCAGCAAGCATTACAGCTAAAGAAAAAATTAAAAGTTATAAAATATTGTCAAAAATCGATAATAATTATTTAAATAATATTTTGCAAAGATTCGACTCAATAAGACAAAAAAATGGAAAAATCAAAGTTGGCAATGTTAGAATTAATATGCAGAAAACGATGCAAAAACATTGTGGAGTTTTTAGAAACAAAGAAATATTAGAAAAGGGAATTAAAGAAATGAGTAAAATTTCTGAATCTTTTAAAGAAATTTTTATATCAGATAAATCTATGATATTTAATACTGAATTGGTTGAAGCTTTAGAGCTTGAAAATTTACTTTCTCAGTCAATAGTTACACTTAATTCAGCAATAAATAGAAAAGAAAGCAGAGGTGCCCATGCTAGAGAAGACTATCCAAGTAGAGATGATAAGGATTGGTTAGCACACTCCTTAATTTGGCTTGATCAAGAAGGAAATACAAAATTTGACACCAGACCAGTTAATTTAAATACTCTCACAAGCAACATTCAGTCTATACCTCCAAAAAAAAGAGTTTATTAGAAACACTTCTTATAATATAAGTTTATAAAATGACCCGTATTTCATTGCCTGCAAATTCTAAATTTACCAAAGGTAATTATTTCAAAGGTAATAATTTAAAACTATTAAAAAAAATTAATGTTTATAGATGGAATCCAGATAAAAAATCAAATCCAACAGTAGATACATTTGAGATTGATATACACGAATGTGGTCAGATGGTTCTTGATGCCCTAATATTAATTAAAGATCAGATAGATCCTTCTTTAACTTTTAGAAGATCTTGTCGAGAAGGAGTTTGTGGTTCATGTGCAATGAATATTGATGGTAGAAATACTCTGGCTTGTCAAAAGAACATCAATGAAATTAATGGAGATATAAATGTGTTTCCTTTAACACACCAACCAGTGATAAAAGATTTAGTAGTAGATTTAAGTCACGCTTTCAAACAATTAGAATTTATTGAACCTTGGCTTCAAAAAAATCTTGGCAAACAAACTAAAACCGAACAAAATCAATCTATTAAAGATAGATCTAAAATTGACGGATTATGGGAGTGTATTTTATGTTTTAGCTGCACAACTTCTTGTGTAAGTTATTGGTGGAATGGTAAAAAATATCTTGGTCCAGCAGCCTTGTTACAGGCCTCAAGATGGGTTAATGATAGCCGTGATAATGAAAGAAAAAAAAGATTAAAATATATTGAAAAAAACTCGAATATTCACAATTGTCATTCAATTATGAACTGCTCTAACTCATGCCCAAAAGGTTTAAATCCTGCAAAAGCGATAGCAGATTTAAAAAAACAAATAGCAACAAATTTATAAATTATTGTGAGAAAAAAAATTACATTAGTTGGTGCAGGAAATATAGGCGGAACCCTAGCGCATCTTATTGCATTGAAGCAACTAGGAGATATTACATTAATTGATATAGCAAAAGGCGTTCCCCAGGGTAAGGCACTAGACCTTTCACAATCTTCTTCGGTTGAATTATTTGATATTAAAATTAATGGATCAAATAATTATAGTTCTCTTAAAGAATCTGATGTCGTAATAATTACTGCTGGACTCCCTCGAATGCCTGGAATGTCAAGAGATGATCTAGTTGAGACAAATACCAAAATAATTTCAACTATTGGTAAAGCTATAAAAAAGTATTGTCCGAAAGCTTTCATCATATGCATAACTAATCCATTAGATGCAATGGTAAGCATACTCCAGTCTTCATCGAAAGTTAAAAAAAACATGTGTGTTGGAATGGCTGGGATATTAGATAGTTCTCGCTTGAAATTTTTTTTATCTAAAGAATTAAATGTTTCCATAAAAAGTATTGAAGCATTCGTTTTAGGAGGGCATGGTGATACGATGGTACCTCTAGTCAGATATACAACTATTTCGGGCGTGCCTATTCAAGAATTTATTAAAAAGAAATTAATTACTCAAAAAAAATTAAATTCTATTTTGAAAAGAACGCAAAATGGGGGTGGAGAGATAAATAAACTTTTAGGTAAAGGTTCAGCTTTTTATGCTCCAGCTTCTTCTGCGGTTCAGATGGCTGAGTCTTTTTTAAAAGATAAAAAAATGATACTTCCATGCGCTGCTTATCTTGATGGTGAATATGGAATCAAAGATTTATATGTTGGTGTACCAGTTATAATAGGTAAAAACGGAGTTGAAAAAATAATTGAATTAAAACTCACAGCTAATGAAAAACAAGAGTTTAAAAAATCTACGAATGCAGTACGTAATCTTACTAATTTAGCTGAAAAACTTTTATAGTGCATAATGAATCTTCATGAATATCAAGCAAAGCAACTTTTGCTAGATTTTAATTTGCCAATATTAAATGGTAAAGTTTACATAAATAATCTCGAAAATATTGAAGAGGATTTAAAAAAAATAAAGGGGCCACCATGGGTTGTTAAATCTCAGATTCATGCAGGTGGCAGGGGCGCTGGTCATTTTCTAAAATCTGTTAACAATAAAGGAGGCGTTCAAATAGCAAAAGATATTGATAAAGCAATTTCATTGTCTCATTCTATGTTATCTAATACTATTATTACTAAGCAAACTGGTCCAAAAGGAAAAAAAGTTAACAGAGTATTTATTGAAGAAAGTTGCAATATTAAGAAAGAATTTTATCTCAGTTTAATTATAGACAGAGATAGCTCACAATTGATGCTAATGATATCTCCTGAAGGCGGTGTTGATATTGAGGAAGTAGCAGAAAAACATCCAGAAAAAATTCACACTTTTTTATTTTCAAATTTAGATCAGATTTTTTTAGATGAAAAATTACATAAAAAATTAGAAATTAATCTTAGTCAATTTCAAGAATTACAATTAATTGTAAAAAAACTTGTCTTAGCTTTTAAGTCTCTAGATGCTTCTACAATTGAAATTAATCCACTAGTTATAAATGATAAAGGGAATTTTGTATTGCTTGATGCTAAAATGATAATAGATGATAATGCATTATTTCGTCATCCTGAGATTATTAACTTAAGAGATATTTCTGAAGAAAATCCTTTGGAACTTCAAGCTTCCGAGAATGGCATGAATTATGTAAAACTTAATGGATCAATAGGTTGCATGGTCAATGGAGCTGGACTAGCTATGGCAACTATGGATATGATTAAACTTTTTGGTCATGAACCTGCAAATTTTTTAGACTTAGGGGGTACAGCGAACAAAGAAAGAGCTATTCAAGGATTTAAAATTATTCAATCTGATTTGTCGGTGAAGTCAGTTTTGATTAACATATTTGGAGGCATAATCCAGTGTGATATGATCGCTAATGGAATAGTTGATGCAATTAAAGAACTAAATTTCAAATTACCTTTAGTAGTTCGTTTTCAAGGAACTAATGCTTCACAAGGAAGAGATATTATTAATAAATTTTCTGGCAATATTATCTCAATTGATGACTTTACAGATGCTGCAAAAAAAGTATCTGAACTAGCTAAGTAATATGTCAATTATCATTAATAAAAATACTAAAGTTATTTGTCAGGGCTTTACTGGATCACAAGGAACATTTCACTCTAAACAGGCTATTGAATATGGAACTAAAATGGTCGGGGGCGTAACACCTGGCAAGGGAGGCACTACTCATTTAAATTTACCTGTGTTTAATTCTGTTAAAGAAGCAGTCAGAGCTACAAATGCAGATGCTACTGTAATTTATGTACCTGCTAAATTTGCAACACAGGCAATCCATGAGTCATTAGATTCAAATTTAAAGATTATAGTATGTATAACCGAAGGTATCCCTGTGCTTGATATGGTTGAAATTAAAAAAAGAATAATTGAACAAAAAACTATTTTTATTGGGCCTAATTGCCCTGGTATTGTTACACCAGATGAATGTAAAATTGGTATTATGCCTGGTTTTATTCATAAAAAAGGCAAAATAGGAATTGTTAGTAGGTCAGGAACATTGACTTATGAAGCTGTTTGGCAAACTTCTCAATGCGGTCTTGGGCAAACTACATGTGTCGGAATAGGAGGCGATCCTGTCCATGGTTTAAATTTTATAGAATGTATTAATTTATTTTTAAAAGATAAGGAAACCGAGGGAATTCTAATGATAGGAGAAATAGGAGGAACCGCTGAAGAAGAAGCAGCAGAATTTATAAAATTTAATAAGGAGAAAAAACCAATTGCGGCTTTTATTGCAGGCATTTCTGCCCCTAAGGGCAAAAGAATGGGTCATGCAGGAGCAATAATTTCAGGCAATAAGGGAACAGCGAAGTCTAAAATTAATGCTCTAGAAAACTCAGGAGTTTATATAGCTTCTTCACCTGCAAAACTAGGTGATACAATGTTAACAGCCATGCAAAATAAAAATAATTAAAATGTTTATCTATCAGTTTAATTAATGATTATTTCATTATATACGCAAAAAATAAATGAGTGATATTTTTTTAAATAGTGCAAATGCACCTTATGTGGCAGAACTGTACTTCAAATATTATCAAGACCCTAATTCAGTTGATAAAAGTTGGAATGATTTTTTTAATACATTAAACGATGATGATATATCAATCATTAAAGATTTTGGAGGACCAAAGTGGAAGAGTAGACCATCTAATATTATTGAAAACATTTCTTTGGATAATAAAATTGATCCTTCTTTTTCTACTATTAAATCAGATACATTTAAATCTTCTACATTGGATTCGATAAGAGCTCTTCGATTAATCAGAGCTTATAGAATTAATGGGCATTTAATTGCTAACTTAGATCCATTAAATTTATTAAAAAAAGATTTTCATCCAGAATTAGATTACAAGTCTTATGGATTAAAAGACTCTGATTTAAACAAAAAAATTTTTATTGATGGCAGTCTTGGATTAGAGAGTGCCACATTAAAAGAAATTATAAAAATTTTAAAAGAAACATATTCATCTTCTATAGGAGTGGAATTTCTGCATATGCAATCTCCTGAACAAAAACAATGGGTTCAAGCGCGAATTGAGGAAGTAAGGAATAAAACTAATTTTACCCTTGAGGGTAAAAAAGCTATATTTAATCGTTTAGTTGAATCTGAGCTATTTGAACAATTTTTAGATAAAAAATTTTTAGGAACTAAACGATATGGGATTGAAGGAGGAGAGTCTATGCTTCCTGGAATTGAGCAAATTGTCAAACAATCGTGTCTCGCAGGTATAGAAAATATATTTATTGGAACAGCTCACAGAGGAAGGTTAACTTTACTAACCACAGTTTTAGGCATGCCTTACAAAGGTATTTTATCTAAATTTCAAGGAAATTTAAATGACCCAAATGAAGTATTGGGTTCTGGTGATGTAAAATACCATTTAGGTGTATCAAGTGATAGAGAATTTGAAGGCAAGAAAATTCATTTATCCCTAGCACCTAACCCATCACATTTAGAAGCTGTTGATCCTGTAGTTGTTGGTAGAGTTAGAGCTAAACAAACTCAACTTAATGATAAAAAAACTGAAAAAGTTTTTGCCTTATTAATTCATGGAGATGCAGCATTAGCGGGTCAAGGTGTGGTAGCTGAAACTTTTGCTATGTCACAATTAAGAGGTTTCCGAACAGGGGGAACTATACATTTTGTAATTAATAATCAAATTGGCTTTACAACAATGCCTTTTTATGGACGTTCAGCACCTTATTGTACTGAAATTGCAAAAATGGTTCAGGCTCCAATTTTTCATGTAAATGGAGATGATCCTGAATCAGTTGTTCATGTTTGTAGATTAGCAGCTGAATTTCGAAATAAATTTAAAGAAGATGTTGTTGTAGATATGTTTTGTTATCGTCGTTCTGGGCATAATGAGGCTGATGAACCTTCTTTTACTCAACCATTAATGTATCAGGCAATAAAAAAGCATCCCACAACTATGAAAATTTATGAAAATAAATTAATCAAAGAAAATATTTATGACATAAATCAAGCAAGGAAAATACAAGAAAATTTTAAATTGTTTTTAGACAAAGAATTTAACAATGCAAAATCCTATAAACCAAATAAAGCTGATTGGCTCGAAGGTAGTTGGTCGGGATTATCAATTGCTTCATTAGGTCCTCGCAAAGGTAAAACTTCTGTAGAGAAAGA
The DNA here is from genome assembly GCA_002938195.1 of Alphaproteobacteria bacterium MarineAlpha5_Bin7. Taxonomy (GTDB): domain Bacteria; phylum Pseudomonadota; class Alphaproteobacteria; order HIMB59; genus MarineAlpha5-Bin7. The sequence goes on from PTKX01000002.1 coordinate 79,825, forward strand.
AAATTTACTAGAAATAGCAAATTTAATTCATACTATTCCTGAAGATTTTAACATACATAAAAAAGTTAATAAAATTTACAAGGATCGTTTGAATTCAATTGAAGAAGGTGAGAACATTGATTGGGCCACAGCTGAGTCTTTAGCTTTTGCAACTTTATTAAATCAAGGATATGGAGTAAGATTCTCAGGTCAAGATTCGGGTAGAGGAACCTTTAGTCAACGTCATGCAGTTTTATATGATCAAGTTAATGAAAATAGATTTGTTCCTCTTCGTCATTTTAAAAAACAACAAGGCTATAATGAAATAATTGATAGTTTTTTATCTGAATATGGCGTTTTAGGTTTTGAGTATGGATATTCACAAGCGGATCCAAGAACACTAGTAATTTGGGAGGCACAATTTGGTGATTTTGCAAATAATGCGCAGACAATTATTGACCAATTTATAACAACAGGTGAGAGAAAATGGTTACGTATGTCAGGCTTAACTTTACTTCTTCCACACGGTCATGAAGGTCAAGGTCCAGAACATACTAGCTCTCGATTGGAGAGATTTTTACAAATGTGCGCGGAAGATAATATTCAAGTTGCAAATTGTACAAGTCCAGCAAATTATTTTCATATTTTAAGGAGACAATTGTTACGTGATTTTAGAAAACCATTAATTATTATGACTCCCAAATCAACTTTACGTCATAAGCAAAATGTATCAAGTATTAATAATTTTATTAATGGTTCTTCCTTCCATCGTGTTCTTAGAAATGAGATCTCTTTTGAACAAGAAAAAAAAATAAATAGATTAATTATTTGTTCAGGAAAGATATACTTTGAATTACAGGATCATATTGATAGTTTAAAAAAGCAAAATATTTTTATTTTACGACTAGAGCAATTATATCCATTTCCATATGATGTCTTCTCTAAAGAATTAAAAAGATTCCAAAATTGTGAAATTATTTGGTGCCAAGAGGAGCCCAAAAATATGGGTGCATACGGTTTTGTCAACAGAAGAATCGAAAGTGTGATGAAGGAAATTAGTTTTAAACAAGAAAAGCTTGTTTATGTAGGTAGAAGAGCAGCAGCTTCTCCAGCAACAGGTGTATTTGATCGCCATGTAGCAAATCAAAAAAATATCTTAAGATTAGCAATTGAGGCTGATTTAAAAGAAATTATGGATACCTGGATGGGTGTTTCTTTAGTAAAATATCAACTCCCAATTGAATAAAATTACTAAAGTGGTAAATAAGTAATAATCAAGATGTCTATAGAATTAAAAGTTCCAACATTGGGAGAATCAATATCAGAGGCCACTGTTTCAAAATGGTTAAAACAAATTGGCGAACCTTTTGAAGAAGATGATCCTTTGGTAGAAATAGAAACAGATAAAATTACAGTTGAAGTGCCGGCACCAAGCGCAGGGGTTCTCTCTAAAATCAAAGTAGAAGAAGGTAATGATGTTAATATTGGGGGCGTACTTGCTATAATTGAAAATAACCCAGTCAAATCTGAATCTGTTCAAGAAAAAAAGATAGAAAAAAAAGAAGATTTACAAAAGAACAAACCTAATGAAGATCAAAATAATGATAAAAAATTATCCCCATCAGTTAAAAAAATTATTAAAGAAAATAATTTAAATATAAAAAAAGTTGATTCATCCAGAGATGATGGAAGAATAACAAAAGCTGATGTTTTAGAACATTTACATACCTCAACTAATACTCACAAGAAGTCTGATAAGACTGAAGAGATTGTTCCAATGTCGAAAATTCGTCAAACTATTGCAAGCAGATTAAAAGAAGCTCAAAATACTGCTGCTATACTAACAACTTTTAATGAAGTTGATATGTCAGAAATTATTAAAGTTCGAGAAGCAAAAAAAACAGATTTTATTGAAAGGTATGGTGTAAAATTAGGTTTCATGTCTTTCTTTATTAAAGCAAGTATTTTCGCCTTAAAGGAATACTCAGCTGTTAATGCTGAAATAAAGGACAATAATATTATTTATAAAAACCATTATGATATAGGTATAGCTGTTGGAACAGAAAAAGGTCTTGTTGTTCCAGTAATTAAAGATGCAGACAATATGTCGTTTGGAGAAATAGAAAAACAAATTGTAGCTTTAAGTTCAAAAGCTAAAGATGGGAAACTAACAATTGAAGATTTGTCTGGAGGCACCTTTACAATTTCGAATGGAGGTGTTTATGGCTCAATGTTAAGTACTCCTATCATTAATCGACCTCAATCAGGGATTTTAGGAATTCATAATATTGTGAAAAGAGCTGTTGTAGTTGATAATGGAATAGTAATAAGACCTATGATGTATTTAGCTTTTAGTTATGACCACCGAATTATCGATGGCAAAGAAAGTGTTGGATTTTTAGTTAAAATAAAAGAATTATTAGAAAATCCATTGGAACTTATTTTAGGAATTTGAATGGCTGATTATGATTTAGTGATAATTGGAGCAGGCCCTGGCGGTTATGTTGCTGCTATACGCGCAGCCCAACTAGGAATGAATGTTGCTTGTGTTGAAAAAGAAGAAACTTTAGGTGGCACATGTTTAAATATAGGCTGTATTCCCTCTAAAGCATTATTAAATTCATCAGAAAAATATTTAGAACTTACTCAACATTCTGAAGAGCACGGAATTAAAATTAACAAAATCGATTTAGACCTGTCAAAATTAATGCAACGTAAAGATAAAATTGTTAAACAACTCACTACCGGTATAGGGTTTTTATTTAAAAAAAATAAAATTACCCATTTGAAGGGTTCTGTTTCTTTTGTTGATAAAAAAAATATCAAAATAAAATCATCAAAAGAAATTACAGTATCAGCTAATAATTTTATTATTGCTACTGGCTCCACATCTATTACTATACCAAAGATACCTGTTAATGAAAAAAATATTATTACTTCTACAGGAGCATTGTCTTTATCTTCCATTCCTGAAACAATGTTGGTTATTGGCGGAGGATATATAGGATTAGAAATGGGTTCTGTGTGGTCTCGTCTTGGCACAAAAGTTACAGTTGTTGAGACTTTAGATAGAATAGTTCCCAATATGGATGCAGAAGTTGCAAATCAATTCATGAAATCACTACAAAAACAAGGTCTTGAATTCAAACTCTCTCACAAAGTTATAAATTCTAAATCTAATAAGAATGATGTTGATGTTACTATGGAATCATTAAAAGACAAAAAACAAATTAAAGAAAAATACAATGTCGTTTTATTATCAGTTGGACGGGAACCAAATACAGAAGGTTTAAATTTAGATAAAATAGGCGTTGAATTATCAGATAAAAAAGCAATTAAAGTAAATAAGCAGTTTAAAACAAATATTGACGGGATATATGCAATTGGTGATGTAGTACCTGGTCCTATGTTAGCTCATAAAGCTGAAGAAGAAGGAGTTGCTTGTGTAGAGATTATTAATGGACAGAAACCCCACATTAATTATGATTCTATACCGGCGATAGTTTATACGAATCCTGAAATTGCTTCTGTTGGCAAAACAGAAGAACAGTTAAAAGAAGCTAAAGTAGATTATAAAGTAGGTAAATTCCCTTTTATGGCAAATGGGCGAGCATTGACAACATCATCAACAGAAGGATTTGTAAAAATTTTAGTTGATAAAAAAACTGATTCAATTCTTGGAGCTCATATTATGGGTCATGATGCGGGTCAACTCATTGCTGAGATTGTAACAACAATGGAATTTGGTGGTAGTGCTGAAGATATTGCCCGCATTTGTCATGCTCACCCAACAACAAGTGAGGCAGTAAAAGAAGCAGCCCTAAGTGTTGATGGGAGAGCAATTCATATTTAAAATAAATTATTATGTTTAGATATTTTTTAATTTTGTTGTTTGTTTTAGTTTCAACCTTAACTTACGCAAAAGAAACTAAATTTGAAAAA
>PTKX01000020.1 GCA_002938195.1 Alphaproteobacteria bacterium MarineAlpha5_Bin7
CTACTAAGAAAGAACCTTCATGTTCTTTATAGCATGCTTGATAAATATTTCCTGCTGGATCATCAACCCAACAAACATCAACTGCAACAAAGTTAACATCAGGATACTGTGGTGCTATTGCTGCAACAGCATCTGCTTGAGCAAAACCCATAGCAACAACTAAAGTAGCGCCTCTATCAGCAACTTTTCTCATTCCTTGTTCAATTTGAGTATTATTAGCAGCTTCAAACTCTACCATTTCCCAGCCTAATTCATTTTTTACTCTTTCGGCTGTTCTATATGCCAACTCATTAAAAGATTTATCAAATTTACCACCGGAATCGTAAATTACCCCAATTTTATTTGCAAACGAACTTGTTGAAAAAACAAGCGCGAAAGAAATAACAAATATATTAAAAAATTTTTTCATTCCAAAAATCTCCTTATAATAAATTATAGATATTTACTTGATAGCATTCTTTGTTGCAAAAAAAAATTATTTAAAAAATCAGATGGTGGATAAATTGTATAATTTAGGTCCCCATATACCTATCACCAGCATCTCCTAGCCCTGGAACAATGAATTTATTTTTATTTAATTTTTTATCAATGCTACAGGTAAAAACATGAAGTCCTCTTTGTTTTTTTCTTAAATTTTTTAACCCTTCTGGCGAGGCTAAAAGGGAAACTAATTTAATATTGCTAATTTTTACACCATTTTTCTTAACAAGGTCTATGGCAGCAGAAGACGAATTGCCTGTTGCCAGCATTGGATCAAGGACTATGATGTGCTTATTTCCAACCTTTGGCAATTTACACAAATATTCGACTGGCTGATAAGTCTGTTCATTTCTATATAATCCTATGTGACCTTTCTCTACATTTGGTAAAAATTTTACAAATCCTTCTATTAAGCCAAGACCAGCTCGTAAAATCGGAACTATGATTATTTTTTCACTAAGATTGGTTCCTCTTGTTTTGGTAATTGGTGTTTCAATAGTAATTTTATTATATTTATAAAATTTCAAAACTTCACCAGCTATAAGATAACTTATTTCATTCATTGTTTGCCTAAATAACGAATTACGAGTCTTTTTATTTCTCAAAATTGTTAATTTATAATCTATGAATGGCGATTTGATTAATGTAAGCATAATATAATTATTACATATATTTATTTTTTAATGAGAGCAATTAACATATTCTTTTTTTTATCTTTAATCTTGTTACAAGGTTGTACAACAATTGAAGTAGCAAAAGAAGTAACTAAGGCAACAAATAGTGTTAAAAAATCTATTGAGAATATTGTTTCTAAAGAAAAATCCTCTAGTCAAGAAGTAAAGATTGAAAAAGCTGAGAATAATGAAATTGAAGAAGAAAAAGAAAAAATTAAATCAGAAAAAAAGAAAGAAAGAATTGCAAAAATAAATCAAACAAAAATTACAACTTTGAACTTAGATTTAAAAACCTTTGATCAGATAAAAAGAATACTAGGCCAACCATCTTTAATAAGAGTAGATGGTAATACAAAAACTATAAGATTTGACACTATGAATTGCAGATTATTTGTTTATTTTAACACTAACGATAAAGTTATGAAATCCCAATATTATGAAATTAGAAATATAAACGGCAATCTAGTTGAAAAAAAAGAAAAGATAAAAAAATGCTATCAAGAACTTGAAAAAGTTACCTAGACTATCTCAAGCAACAAATCCTTAGCATCAACATCGCTACCAATTTCAACATTTAAATTTTTTACCAAACCAGTTTTTTCCGAATTAATTGTTGTTTCCATTTTCATTGCTTCTATAACAATAAGTTTATCGCCTTTAAATACTCTGTCTTCATTTTTCACAAATATTTGTGAAATCTTTCCTGGAAGAGGAGAGCCTACTTGGTTTTTATTGTTTTTATCTATTTTTATTCTTTTTACTTTCTCTAAATTAAATTTTTTATCTTCAATTTCTATAGTTCGTGGCTGACCATTTAGCTCAAAAAAAATAGGGCATTTGCCGTCTTTATTTGTTTTACCCTTTGCAAGATATCTAACAATTAGTGATTTACCTTTTTCAATCTCTAAATGATATTCTTGATCTATTTTAGGTCCATAAAAATAAAGAGGAGTTGGTAATATAGAGGGGTCAGAATATTTATTTCTAAAATCAACAAAATCTAAAAAAACTTTAGGATACATTAGGTATGAAACTAAATGTTTATCAGAAATGTTCATTTCTAGTTGATTAGACAAACTCTTTCTTTCTTTATCTAAATTTACTGATTCAATAATAGAGCCAGGTCTGACAGTAATTGGTTTAATGTCTCCTAAGATTTTTTTTTGTAAATCTGTGGGGAAACCGCCTATTGGCGTCCCTAGTTCTCCTCTAAAAAAACTAATTACAGACTCAGGAAATGATATTTTCTTATCAGGATTCAAGATATCATCAGTACTTAAATCATTAGCAATCATAAACAAAGCCATATCACCAACAACCTTAGACGAAGGAGTTACTTTTATAATGTCTCCAAACAATTTATTAACATCTGCATATGTTTGTGAAACAAGTGGCCACCTATTAGTTCCTATTCCCATAGAATTTGCCTGTTCTTTTAAATTAGTAAATTGACCTCCTGGCATTTGATGCTGATAAACATCCGAGCTGCCACCCTTAAAATCACTTTCAAAAGGTCTATAATTTTTTCTCACTTCTTCCCAATAAATTGAGGCACGTCTTATGTGCGATTCTTGAATCTCACTTTTATTTTTATAAGAGCTAGTTGCAGAAACAACTGAACCTAAAGCTGGCTGAGAAGTTAAGCCACTCATTGAATCCATTGCTAAATCAACTATGTCTACTCCGGCATTAATTGCTGACAAAATACTTGCAGCAGATGTTCCCGAAGTATCGTGTGTATGAAAGTGGATTGGTAAATCAGTAATTTCTTTAATTGCTTTAATTAATAATTCTATAGCATCTGGCTTACAAAGACCTGCCATATCTTTAATTGCAATTATTTTTGCACCCATTCCCTCAAGTGTCTTAACAAGATCTAAATAATATTTTAGAGTATATTTATTCTCATTTGGATTGGTTAAATTATTGGTATAACAGATTGCCGCTTCAGCTAACTTGTTTTGTTTATTAACTTCCTCGATTGCAATTTGCATATTTTCAGGAAGGTTTAATGAATCAAAAACTCTAAATACATCTATGCCCGCTTGACATGCTTCTTTAACAAAAAATTTAACAACATTGTCAGGGTAGTTTTTATATCCAACTGCATTTGAGCCTCTAAATAGCATTTGCTTCATTAAGTTTGGTGCGGCTTCGTTAAGTTTGTGCAATCTTTCCCATGGATCTTCTTTTAAAAAACGCATTGCAACATCAAAAGTCGCGCCCCCCCAACATTCTATAGAAAATAATTCTGATAAATTATTTGAATAATATTCAGCAATATTCACTAAATCATCAGTTCTCATTCTGGTTGCAAGTAATGATTGATGCGCATCTCGCATAGTGGTGTCAGTGATTAATAAATTTTTATGAGTTTTAATAAATTTAGAAAAATTGCCAGGTCCTTTTTCATTCAATATTTTTACATAATTTATTTTTGAGTCATTAATATTTATTTCAGGAATAGTGGGGTCTACATGTAAATTTTGAATATTTTTTTTCGATATTTCCTCGTTTTCATTTACAATTATATTTCCAAGAAAAGAGAGTAATTTTGAAGCCCTGTCTCTTTTTGGTTTAAAATTATAAAGGGATTTGTCTTCATCTACAAAGTTGGTGTTATATGAGCAATTTATGAAAGATTGATGATTTATAATTGATTCTAGAAAAATAAGATTTGTTTTAACTCCTCTTATCCTAAACTCTCTAAGGGCTCTATCCATCCTTTTTCTACAATCTTCAGAATTATTTGCCCATGAAGTCACCTTAACTAGAAGAGAATCGTAGTAAGGTGTAACTATTGAACCAGCTGTGGCAGTTGCACCATCTAATCTAATTCCAAAACCTGAAGCAGATCTATATGTAATAATTTTTCCATAGTCTGGCATAAAGTCTTTAAGCGGATCTTCAGTAGTTACTCTGCATTGAATAGCATAGCCATTTAATTTAATTTTATTTTGATCGGGTAAAGAAATGTGTGATCCTATTTTTTCTCCCTCTGCAATTTTTATTTGTGCTCTTACTATATCTATGCCTGTAACCTGCTCAGTTACTGTATGCTCAACTTGAATTCTGGGATTGACTTCAATAAAATAAAATTTTTCATTTTTTTTATCATATAAAAACTCAACAGTTCCTGCGCCAATATAATTAACTTGATTAGCTATTTTAATTGCAGAATCACAAATATTTTTTCTTACTTCATCGCTTATAAATTCTGCAGGAGCTCTTTCGATTATTTTTTGATGTCTTCTTTGAACCGAACAATCCCGCTCATACAAGTGTATAACATTACCATGTTTGTCTCCTAGTATCTGAACTTCAATATGAGCTGCATCTTCTAAATATTTTTCAATAAAAATTTCATCTTTACCAAAAGTTTTTTTAGATTCACTCTTGGCTGCCTCAATTTGATCTAATAATTGGGACTGGTTTTTTACTACACGCATACCTCTTCCGCCACCACCCCAACTGGCTTTAACGATTATCGGATATCCTATTTTGTCGACGCTTGATAACAAAGAATTAATATCAAATTTATTTGGTATATTAATTGATTCAATTATATCTACACCTGATTCTTCTGCAATTTTTTTTGCTTCAGTTTTATTTCCAAGTTTATTTAAAATTTCTGGAGTAGGTCCGATAAATTCAATATTGTTTTTTTTGCAAGCTTCAGCAAATTCAGGATTTTCTGATAAAAAACCATAACCAGGATGAATGGCGTCAACTTTAGCTCTTTTGGCAACATTAATTATTGATTCTATGTCCAGATAGGCTTGAATAGGGCCTTTACCTTTGCCAACTAAGTAACTCTCATCAGTTTTAAATCTATGAAGGGCAAACCTGTCTTCTTTTGAATATATTGCTGCAGTTCTTATGCCAGATTCCTCAGAAGCTCTAAAAACTCTTATGGCTATTTCGCTACGATTAGCTGCTAATATTTTTTTTATCTTCTTCATTCTTATTATTATAATTGCAAAGTCTAATAACTTTGCATTGATCGCAAAGTGGATTCTGCGATTTGCATGTATATCTTCCGTGTAAAATAAGCAAGTGATGGGCACTTTTTAACCATTTTTTTGGAATAATTGATTCTAGTATTTTTTGAGTTTCGTCAGGATTTTTAGTTTGTACAAGACCGATACGATTAGAAACTCGAAAAACGTGCGTATCAACTGCTATTCGTGGCATGTTTAATATTTCATTTTGATAAACGCTTGCTGTTTTATTGCCCACTCCTGGCAAACTAGTTAAAGACTCAAAATTTTTAGGAATTTTACTATTATATTTTTCTTTCAATATTTGTGATAGCTTTATTATATTTTTTGCTTTTGAATTATAAAGTCCGATTGTTTTGATATGTGATCTAAGTTTTTTTTCACCAAGCTTGATCATATCATTAGGTCTCTTAACTATCTTAAAAAGTTCTTTTGTTGCCGCATTAACTGATTTATCAGTTGCTTGAGCAGATAAGACTACTGAAACAAGAAATGTGTAAGGATTTTGATACTTAAGTTCAGTTGTTGGATTGGAGATAGCTGATGATAAGTATTGAAAAATTTTATTTATTTTATCGCTGCGCATATTTGTCTCAATTCAAATGTGATTTTTAAATAAATTTTTATATTAGACTTCAGTGAGCCAGGGATTCCTCCCATAGGATTGTTCACCCAACTGAAAAATTTACTATTATCTAAATAAAAGATCATGCATATTGAAAAAGCCATTTTTTTTCTTTGAAACAAATATTGCAGCTTCAATGGCTCCATCAACAAAAATAGATCTATTGTTAGCCTTATGAACAAGATCTATTCTATCATTAGTGCCAATAAAACTAACAGTATGCTCTCCTGCTATTTCTCCACCTCTAGTAACAGAAAAACCAATTTTTCCTTTTTTTCTTTTTAAATTTTTAGAGGTTCGATCCAACACTTTGACTTTTTGAAAATTAGTTTTTCTTCCCTTAGCAGCATATTCCCCAAGTGATAAAGCTGTACCAGATGGAGCGTCTATTTTATGTTTGTGATGAGTTTCCGCTATTTCAATGTCATAATCATTGTCTTTTAACGTTGAAGCTGTTTGTTGAACTAAATTAAAAAGAACATTTACTCCTAAGCTCATATTAGAAGAAATAAGGATTGGAATTTTTTTTGAAGCTTTGTTTAACATCTTATATTCTTTTTCTTTAAGGCCTGTTGTTCCAATCACCAAGCCAGTATTATTATTAAGAGCCATTTCTAAATTGCTTGTTATTGCACTGGGTGATGAAAAATCTATAATGACGTTAGCTTTAAAAAATATATTATTTATAAAATTTTTTTTATTCTTTAAGTCAAAGCCGCCTACAAACTCAATACCTCTTAAAAATTTTAATTGTTTTGCTAAATCTTGACCCATTCTTCCAAGACAGCCTGAGACACCTACTTTAACTTTTTTCAAAATAACTCCTTATAATAAAAACTAATAAATTATATGGATGACATTATCTTAAATCTTCCCAAACTTCTTTTATTTTTTGAAAAAAACTTTGTGATTTTGGACTATGGGCCTTGGATGTTCCGCCCTCTTTTTCAAACTCACGTAATATAGATTTTTGTTTTCCGGTTAAATTAACCGGTATTTCAACAACAACCTCAACATACATATCACCTCTATGGCTTTGTCTTAATATAGACATTCCTTTGCCTTTAAGTCTAAATTGAGTTTCTGATTGTGTTCCTGAGGGCACAGTCAGACGTGCTTTTTTGCCTTCAATTGTTGGAACTTCAATTTCTCCTCCAAGAATAGCTGTTGTGATAGCGATAGGAATATTACAAAATATATTTTCTTCCTCACGCTCAAAAATTTTATCTTTTTGAACATTAACAAAAATATATAAATCTCCATTATTTGCTCCTCTTTGGCCGGGTTCACCTTCTCCAGAAATTCTTATTCTGGTTCCGGTGTCTACTCCAGCAGGTATTGTTACTGAAATTGTTTTTTGTTTTTTTACCTGACCAATTCCATTACACTTAAGACATGGGTTTTTTATTGAAGATCCTTGACCTCCGCAACTTGGGCATGGTCGTTCTATAGAAAAAAACCCTTGGGTTGATCTTACTTTTCCATGGCCGTTACATGTTGAACATGTGCTTGGTCCTGATTTATCAGCACTACCAGTTCCAGAACATAAATCACATTTAGAATAACTGGGTATTTTTATTTTTGGTTTTTTGCCAGTGAAAGCGTCTTGGAGAGATATTGAGATGTTATATCTTAAATCACTACCTCTTGATGGACCTCTTTGACCAGATGTACCTCCTCCAAAACCTCCTCCAAAAAATTCTTCAAAAATATCAGAGAAACCACTAGTAAAATCTCCAAAACCCTGTGCGCCACCCATGCCTCCTTGACGAAAGGCATCATGCCCGTATTGATCATATGCTGCTTTTTTTTCAGGATCTTTTAAAACTTCATAAGCTGCACTAACCTCTTTAAACTTTCTCTCTGATGCTTTATCATCTTTATTTCTATCAGGATGATACTTCATAGCCAGTTTTCTATATGACTTTTTTATTTCATCATTGCTAGCATTTCTTGAAACACCAAGAATTTCGTAGAAGTCTTTTTCGGCCATTTAAACTTTCTAGTTAAATAAAAAAATTAGAATAACTAATCTTTTTTATTTTCGTCTACTTCTTCAAAATCAGCATCAACAACTTTATCGTCTTTTTTATCAGATGATGGTTCGGTTCCGTCCGCATCTGGTTGAGGAGCCTGCTCCTGAGGATTTTGTTTATATATAGCTTCTCCTAATTTTAAAGAAGATTGAACTAATTGCTCTGTTTTTGATTTAATAGCTTCGAGCTCATCAGTATCTTTAATCTTTTTTAGTTCTTCAAGATCTTCTTCAATTTTTTTTCTATCTGATTCAGAAACCTTATCTCCGTGTTCTTTGACATTCTTTTCGGTTTGATGGATTAAACTGTCTGCTTGATTTCTTGCATCAATAGTTTCCTTCTTTTTTTTATCTGCTTCAGCATTCTGTTCAGCGTCTTTAACCATTTTTTCAATTTCCTCTTCAGAAAGTCCTCCTGAAGCCTCTATTCGAATTTGTTGCTCTTTACCCGTTGCTTTATCTTTAGCTGAAACATTAACTATACCGTTAGCATCAATATCAAAAGTTACATCAATTTGAGGCATGCCCCTAGCAGCAGGTGGTATTCCAACCAAATCAAATTGACCTAGAAGTTTATTGTTGGCAGCCATTTCTCTTTCTCCCTGAAATACTCTTATTGTGACAGCTGTTTGATTATCTTCTGCTGTTGAAAAAACTTGGCTTTTTTTAGTTGGAATGGTTGTATTTTTATCGATTAAACGAGTGAAAACGCCGCCAAGAGTTTCAATCCCTAAAGAAAGAGGCGTTACATCAAGAAGTAGTACATCCTTGACGTCTCCTTGTAAAACTCCTGCTTGAATAGCTGCTCCAGTTGCAACAACTTCATCTGGATTTACTCCTTTATTTGGCTCTCTCCCAAAAAAATTTTTAACAATCTCAACAACTTTTGGCATTCTGGTCATACCTCCAACCAGTATCACATCATCTATATCAGATGCTTTCAAGCCCGCGTCATTAAGAGCGGTTTCACAAGGTATAATACTTTTATTTAATAAATCTCCAATAATTGCTTCAAGCTTTGCTCTTGAAAGCTTTATAGTTAAATGTTTTGGGCCAGATTGATCGGCAGTAATAAAAGGTAGGTTTACCTCTGTTTCGGTGCTGCTTGAAAGTTCTATCTTTGCTTTTTCTGCTGCTTCCTTTAATCTCTGTAATGCTAATTTATCATTTCTTAAATCAATTGCGTTATCTTTTTTAAATTCATCTGCTAAATAATCAATAATTTGTAAATCAAAATCTTCGCCGCCCAAATGAGTGTCTCCATTGGTTGACTTAACCTCAAATACTCCATCACCTATTTCTAAAATTGAAATATCAAAAGTTCCTCCCCCCAAATCATATACAGCTACAGTCCCCGTCTTTTTTTTATCCAAACCATACGCTAAGGCAGCTGCCGTGGGTTCATTAATTATCCTTAAAACTTCAAGTCCAGCAATTTTTCCTGCATCTTTTGTTGCTTGTCTTTGTGAGTCATTAAAATATGCTGGAACAGTTATAACAGCCTGTGTTACTTTCTCGCCTAAATAGCTCTCGGCTGTTTCCTTCATTTTTTGAAGTATAAATGCACTTATTTGGCTTGGACTATATTTTTCACCTCTAGATTCCACCCAAGCTCCACCATTGTCGCCTTTTATAATTTTATAAGGTACTAATCCGCTATCTTTTTTGACTACTTCATCTGTAAAGTTTCTTCCAATAAGTCTCTTAATAGCAAATAATGTATTTTCAGGATTGGTAACCGCTTGTCTTTTTGCTGCTTGGCCTACTAATTTTTCATTTGATTCAGCAAATGCCACCATTGATGGGGTAGTTCTTGCACCTTCTGCATTTTCAATTACTTTGCCTTCTTTGCCCTCCATAAGAGCCACACAAGAGTTAGTTGTTCCCAAGTCAATCCCAATTACTTTTGCCATAAAATTTTCTACCTTTTTTAAGTTAATTTTATTTAAATATGGGTGATTTGATAATGTTTACAAGTATCTAAAAAAAAAATTCAGCAATTATTAGTCTTTTTTATTTTTTTTCTTATTTTCAGTCGTTTTTGACACCCCAACCATAGATGGTCTTAAAAGCCTGTCATGCATTGTAAATCCTGTTTGTATTTCCTGAACAACTGTTCCATTATCATGTTTGTCGCTTTCTACTTCTAACATTGCTTGATGAAAATTGTGGTCAAATTTGTTGTTTAGTGCTTCAATTTTTTTAACGCCGTGTTTTTCAAGTATTAACATGAATTCTTTTTGAACCATCTTTAAACCATCAATAAGATTGTTGATTGAATCACTTCTTTTTTCTTCCATAGGTATCGCATCAAGAGCTCTTGTCAAATTGTCGCTTGGGGATAGTATGTCTCTAGCGAGATTAATGCTGCCATACTTGATCCAATCATCTTTATCTTTGGCCGAACGTTTTCTAAGGTTATCCATCTCGGCCAAAAGCCTTAACTTTTCATCCTTCAAACTTTCAAGCTCTTTTATAATTTCATCTAGCTTTTCTTCTTTTTTTAATTCTTTCTCATTTTCTGAGGGTGAATTGTCATTTTTGTCTATCTCGTCATTATTTGTTTTTTTGTTTTCAACATTTTCATCATTTTTTTTATCATCTGACTTAATTAAATCTTCGCTTTCAATTTCACTGCTTGTTTTTTCTTCTTTTTCGTTCATTAACCTAAAATCCTTCCAATAATTTTTGATGTATAGTCAACTAAAGGCACGATCTTAGCGTAGTTAATCCTTGTTGGTCCTAACACTCCAATTGCGCCAATAATTTTTTGTTCTTTGTTTTTATATGGTGCCATTACCATAGAAAGACCAGAGTGTTTAAATAAAAAATTTTGAGATCCAATAAATATTTGCACTCCTTGAGCTTTGCTGGTGTTATCAAGAATTTCAAGAAAATTTGACTTGTTTTCAATGTCATCAAAGAGATTTCTTATTTGATCTAGATCTTTTGATATAATCTCATCTTCAAGTAATGCTGATTGACCATGAAGAAAAATATAGGGAATTTCTGAATTTGGAGCAATCTCCACTATGCCTTCCTGAACTAATTTTGATGATAAAGAATCTAATTCCGTTTTTGAATTTAATATCTCTTGTTCTATATTTTTCTTTATTTCGTCTATGTTCATTCCTGAAAATTTAGTGTTTAAGTAGTTTGAGGCCTGCTTTAAATTATTATCGCTATAAATACCCTGAGATTTCAGTATTCTATTTTCAACAACTCCATTTTCACTGGCAATAATAGACATTATTTGACTATTATTAAGTCTGATAAATTCAATATGTTTTATTTTATTCTGAAATTTTGGAGCCAATACTATCCCGGCACAATTTGAAAGACCGGATATGGTTTTGGAGGCTTTGTTTAAAACTTCTTCTAAGGATGATGATTGTAAGGAACATTGGTTTTTTATATTTTCTTGCTCAGTTTTGGTTAGTCTTCCAAACTCTAACAATCCATCTACAAAAAATCTCATACCTTTTTCTGTTGGCAATCTTCCTGAAGAAGCGTGGGGCGCATACAATAATCCCTCTTTTTGCAAATCAGCTAATATAGATCTTATTGAAGCCGAAGAAATGTTTAGACCAATTTTTTTTAAAATTGTCTCAGAACCAGATGGGTCTCCTGTTTCTAGATATGATTCTACAACGCTTTTTAGTATTTGCTTTGACCTTTCGCTTATTTCTGAATATATTTTATTAGACATTTAATTTATTCTATATCAAAAAAATCAATTATAATTTAATAATTAGATAATTATATTTAATAATGAGACAAGATAGAAACTTTGAAGAATTAAGGCCTATTTCTTTTGAAATAGATGTAAATATTCATGCTGAAGGTTCGTGCCTAGTAAAATTTGGAAATACTCACGTTTTATGTACCGCATCAATTGATGAAAAAACACCTCATTGGTTAAAAAATACTGGAAAGGGTTGGGTTACTGCTGAATATGGTATGCTTCCAAGATCAACCAATACTCGTATAGATCGCGAAGCTTCAAAGGGCAAACAGTCTGGCAGAACTCAAGAAATTCAAAGATTAATTGGAAGGAGTTTGAGGTCAGTAGTTAATTTGGAAAATATTGGAGAAAGACAGATTAAAATAGATTGTGATGTGATCCAGGCAGATGGGGGGACAAGAACCGCGTCAATAAGTGGGGGATTTGTGGCTCTTTATCAATCAGTACTTCAACTTAAAAAAAATTATAACATCCAAAAACCAATAATTAGTGAATTTGTTGCGGCTGTTTCAGCTGGGATAGTTCAAAATAATCCAAGTCTAGATTTAGATTACAATGAAGACGCTCGAGCACAAGTTGATGCAAATTTTATTATTTGTGAAAATGAAAAAATTTCAGAGATACAGGTAACTGGAGAGGAATATTTTTTTAGCGAAAATCAATTTCAATCACTATTTGGCCTTGCAAAAAAAGGTGTTAAAGAAATAATTAAAAAACAAAAAGAAATATTAAAGATGTAACGGTGAAAAAAATTATTTTTTTTTCTAATAACGAACATAAGGTGCTGGAAATTAAAAAATTATTCAATAAAACTAACATTAATATAGTTGGCTTAGAAAAATTTCCTAAAATAAATATTCCAAAAGAAAGTGGATTAACTTTTAAAGAAAATGCTAAAATTAAATCAGATTATTTTTTTAAAAAATTTGATAAGCCTTGTTTTGCCGATGATTCAGGAATTTGTATCAGTGCCTTAGATAATTTGCCCGGCGTGAGGTCTAAAAGATTTATAAAAATAAATGGAGGTTACAAAAAAACATTTAAAAAGATAATTGAAAAAACTAACATTGCATCTAATTACAAAGCTTATTTTCACACATGCATAGCTTTAACCTTGAGTTTGGAAAAAACAATTTTTTTTGAGGGTAGGGTTTATGGAAAAATATCTAAAATACCCAGGGGCAAACATGGGTTTCACTATGATCCAATATTTATACCAAATGGCTTTAATAAGACTTTCGCTGAAATGTCCGCTATAGAAAAAAATAACATAAGTCATCGCTCTGTCGCGGCTAATAAATTAAAAAAATACTTATTGAGATTTTATAAATAAATCTGCCTTACCATTTGAAATTTTTAAAACATTTAATTTCCTAGTAATAATGTTTTTGTTAAAAGTGAATTGTCCATCTATTCCATCAAAGGATGTTAAATTATTATCCAAAAGTTTGTGTAAATCTTCTAAGTTTAATTTATTATTAATTATATACTCAAGAATTCCCACAAGATCATAAGGAATTGTTATAGTTCTTGGGGGTTGTTTTTTATAATTTATATAAAAATCATTCATATAATTTTTTCTTTTTTTTTCTAAAATTCCTGGAAATATTGAATTTTGTAGAGATGGCTCATAAAAAAAAGCCTCGTCGTCCCATACGCCCGTTCCAACAAACTGTATTTTATTTGGATCAATATCATAGAAGGGCAATAGTGGGGCAATTTGCAAAAGACGAAGACTGTAGTCAGGCAGTATAATGTGGGTAAACTCTACTATGCCAGCAGTTTCAAAATTTTTAATTTTTTTCAATGCTCTTTTAGAGACTTCATCATCTTTGTTTTTAAGTATTTCTTTTTGCCTTTCAAGTTCATATTTTCTCAATTCATATTTACTCAATTCTTTTATAGCCTCTCTCGCATTGGTTAAATTTATATTATATGAAGCTCTATTGATAATAATTGAGTTACTTTTTAGTGCTATATTGTCAATTATTGAGTTAATGTAATAACCATAATCATTTTCAGGATACAAAAGAGCAATTTTAGAATTTTTTTCAAAACTATCAAATAAGACTTTTAGATCATCTTCTGGGAAAAAGTTGATCAGATAAACACAATCTCCAGCGTGATTTCTATTGGAGCCAAATGAAAAAAAAATAATACCTTTTGAACACTTTTTGCTTATATCTTTAGTATATGAGGAGGTTAATGGTCCTATGAATATTTTTCCTGGCTTTGATTTTTTATCAACAATATATTCTAAATCTTTTTTGTCTTCATATCTGTTGATATTAAATTTTATATTGTTTACTCCTTTTTTATAAAGCGATAATTCAAAAGCATTAATAAAGTCATTGGTAATTTCATCATTTTCGTGTTTTGGTAAAATGATTTCTATTTCGTTTAATATTATATTTTTACTATAATTTATTTTTTTTATATTTTCCTCTAACTTGCTTGAATTATTATCAGCCTCTATCTTTTTTGTAGATATATCAGATTCAGTTTTGATTTCTATTTTGTTTTGTTTAGTGTTGTTTACAAAATTTTGTGGCGCACAAGATATTATAAATGTAAATAATATAATAATGAAAAATTTAAAAAAAGGATTATACATGGTGTCAACCCCAATAGGGAATCTTGAAGATATAACTTTTAGGGCCATAAACATTTTAAAATCTGCTGACTTTATAATATGTGAAAATCCAAAACATTCATTAAGATTATTAAACAAATTTGGCATTAAAAAGAAGTTGTACTCCTTACATGATCATAATGAAAAGTTATTAATTAAAAAAATTGAAAAATTTCAAAATGACTCAATTATTGCTTTAATATCTGATGCTGGTTCTCCATTAATCTCTGACCCAGGCTTCAAACTAGTACAACACTTTATTGATAATGGACTGTTTATTACTAGCATACCTGGGCCAACTTCATTAATTCCTGCCCTACAGCTTTCGGGCCTTCCTATTGATAATTTTGCTTATTTTGGTTTTTCGCCTAAAAATGCCAAATCTATAGGGTTGTTATTAAATAAAATTATAAACACAGGTTTAACTAGCTTAATATTTATATCAGGAAACAAAATAATAAAATTTTTAGAAATACTGGTAGAGAAAGATGATCAAATAAAGGTGGCGTTGTGTAAAGAGCTTACTAAAATCAATGAGACTATAACTAGGTTTAGCGCAAAAAATTTGATGCTTAGTATACAAAATAATGAAATAAACCTAAAAGGAGAATTTATATTGATAATGTCAAGTGCAAAAAATAAGGAAAAATTAACACTTGATGATGTAATTAAAAAACAAATTTTGCATTTGCTAAAAAAATATTCTTTGACTGAAGTCGTTGAAATAGTGCATAAAATATCTGGTATTTCTAAAAAAAATATTTACCAAGTTGCGCTAATGATTAAAAATGGTTAAAAATTTCTTTATAGTTTTTTCTTTGCTAGCTCTAGCATTTATATATAGCTGTGCCCCTTCTGGTATTTTGGCCACTGGTGGTGCAACGACTATGGTTGTTGCTGAAGGCGATAAGAGTCTTGGTACGGTTGTTGATGATGCAACAATAAAACTTAATATTACTGCAAAATTTTTAAACTCTGATAATAATTTGTTTTTGAATATTGACACTAAAGTTGTTGCAGGTAGAGTTCTTTTAACAGGAATAGTTGATGATCAAGAAATTAGAATTAACGCTGTAAAAAAAGTTTGGGAGGTTGATGGTGTTAAAGAGGTTATCAATGAAATTCAAGTTGGTGATAAAACAACAATGAAGGAATATGCTAATGATGTATGGATAACCGCTCAAATCAAAGGTCTTTCAGCAAAAGAACTTGGTTTGCGCGCACTTGCATATAATTTTGAAACAATAAAAGGTAAGGTTTATATAGCGGGAATAACTAGCAGGCCCGAACAACTAGACTCTTTGATCGAACTAATCAAAACAATCAAAGGGGTTAAGGAGATAGTTAATTATGTTGTTGTCAAAGAATAGATTACTTTAACCCTCCAAGATTGTCTCCACCTAAAATATGAATGTGAAAGTGTGGAACTTCTTGGTTTGAGTCAAGGCCATCATTTGTTATAATTCTGTAGCCAGTTTTATCTAAACCAATATTTTTTATAACTTCCAAAGTTTTATCAAAGAAATACAAAACAAAATCTTTATCCTTTAAAGAAATAAACTCCCTATAATTTATTACGGGTTTTTTTGGAATGCCTAAAATATGAATTTTTGCCAGAGGGTTTATATCATTAAAAAACAAAACTTTTTTATCTTCATACACAGATTCACAAGGAATTTCTTTTCTAATAATTTTAGCAAAAATATTGTTATTATCGTACATTTTGCCTTCCCTTTAGCTCTTTTTTAATATCATTAATAGAAATTTTTTTAGAATATAGCAACACCACTAAATGATAAATTAAATCAGCAGCCTCTTCAGTTGTTCTTTTTTTTGTCCCATTTAAATAATCTATTATTAGCTCAAAAGACTCTTCAGATATTTTAGATGCAATTTTATCCTTACCTTTTTTTAACAAAAATTTTGTGTATGAATTTTTTTTATTTGTGTGGTCTCTTTTTTTTACAACACTATACAAATCTTCTAAAACCCCATTGATATTTTTGTTATTCATTTAAATATCTCACCTCTATATTTTCTTTTTTTAAATACTTTTTTACATCCATTATACTAAATTTAGCAAAATGAAAAACAGAAGCGGCTAATAAAGCGCTTGCATTACCTCTAATTACAGCTGCTTTAAAATGCTCTAAGCGTCCTGCACCTCCGCTAGCAATCACAGGAATATTAAGAACTTTTGAGGCTTTTTTCAATAAATCAATATCAAAACCATCTTTGGTGCCATCTCTGTCCATGGACGTTAGTAATATTTCTCCAGCGCCCAAACTTTCTAATTGTTGCATCCATTTTATAGCATCTAGACCAGTGTCTTTTGTTCCTCCGTGAGAAAAAACTGTCCAACCATTGTTTTTCTTTTTTGCATCAACTGCAGCAACGATACACTGGCTTCCAAACCTTTCTGAAGAGTCAGAAATTAATTTATTGTTTAATATGCCTGCGGTATTAATTGAAATTTTGTCGGCCCCTGCTTTTAGCAAATCTCTAATATTTTCTATATTTTTTATTCCTCCTCCTACAGTTAATGGAATAAAAACTTTCTCAGCAGTTTTTTCAACCACCTTGATCATTGTGTTTCTATTCTCTATTGAGGCGCCTATATCTAAAAAACATATCTCATCAGCGCCATTTTTTGAATAAAAGCTGGCTTGTTCTACAGGGTCTCCAGCATCAACAAGATTTAAAAAATTTATTCCCTTAACAACTCTTCCATCTTTGACATCTAGGCATGGAATTATTCTAATTTTCAGCATGACTATTTAATATTTCGTTAGCTTTTTTAATTTCAATTGCTCCTGAATAAAAAGATTTTCCTGCTATAACTCCTTCAAGATAAATGTTATTTATTTTTTTTAAATTTTTAAGATCTTGGTAGTTAGATAATCCGCCTCCAACAATTAAATCTTTCTTTACACCAGAAAGATTTTTTTTAATCAATTCAATGTCCAATCCCTTCATCATTCCATCCCTAGAAATATCAGTAAAAATAAAGCCTTTTGTTTTACCTTTGTTATAAATTTCAATAAAACTTTTTGTATCGATATTTGTTTCTTCTTTCCAGCCTTTTACCATTATCTTATCTTTTAATTGATCAATAGATATATATATTTTATTTTCATAAAAGCTTGCCATCGAAAGCGTTGTGTTAATGTCGTGAATAGCCATTGAACCAACAATTAAATATTCAATTCCATTTTTAAACCAAAAATCGACGTCCTGCTTACTTCTAATTCCTCCTCCAAGTTGAATTGGGGTTTTTATGTTTTTTTTTATTTCTAGAATTTGTTTTCTATTAATTTCTGAATTGCCAAAAGCTGCATCCAAATCGACTATATGAATTCTGTCGCATCCTTCTTGTTCAAAAAATTTAGCTTGCTCAATTGGATTGCTGTTGTAAATGATTGCTGTGTTTTCTTTGCCCTCAGTTAAACGGACGCATTTTCTGTTTTTAAGATCTATTGCAGGTATTAATTTCACGTAAGTTTTTTATAAAAATATAAACCTTTTATATACTTCCCATTAATTTGTGCATAGTTTGGGTTTGTTCCCCACTGAATATAACCTTTGGAAATAAACAATTTTATTGCAGCATCTTGTGTTTCCCTTACATCTAACTGAATACAGTTTGCGCCACTTTCTTTTCCAAGATTCTCTGCTTTATCTATCATTGCCTTTGCAAGACCGTAGCCTCTGGCCCAAGGCGCAACAAAGTGTGAGGCTATATTAAAGATGTTCTCTTGAGCCTCGTTATTTGATGCTTGTTGTAATAATTGAAGTGTTCCGGCAATGTCGTTGTTCATTCTTCCAACTATCAATTTTCTATTATTTATCAAAACAACACCTTTCCAATACTTGTTTAGTAATGGTCGAGGGGGAGCGGTTAGCCAACCAAAGCCGCCTCCGGCCTTAATAGCTTGTTCAGTAATGTTACATAGGTCGGCTAGATCAGTGTTGTTTACTTTAGACAACACTTCAACCTTTATCTCTATTTTTTTTTCAACTTTTAAATTCATAGCATTAAGAAGTTTTTAATTATTTCTAGTCCTTGATTTGAGCTTTTTTCAGGATGAAATTGGACACCATATATATTTTCTTTAGAAATAAATGAAGCAAAATCTATGCCATAGTTAGTTCTTCCAATCTGATTTGTTGAGTATTTACAGTCAAAATAATAACTGTGAACAAAATAGTAGTTTTTTAAAACACTTAGGTTAATTAATTTGTTTTTGTTGGTTATTGTTACCTCGTTCCAACCCATATGTGGAAGTTTTATGCCAGTGCTTGGGATTTTTTTAATTTCTCCTCTTATCCACCCAAGACCTTTGTGTTTACCATTTTCATAACTGGTGTTGGCTAGTAGCTGCATTCCTACACAAATTCCTAAAAATGGTTTTTTATTATGAATAACGTTTGCACAAAGTCTATCTATCATATCTGGGATATTTTTTAGTCCTAGCATGCAAGCTTCAAATGCCCCTTGTCCAGGCAAAACTATGTGTGTTGCTAAATCAATTTCTTTTGGATCATTTGTAATTTTTACAGCAGCTTTGATTTTGTTATCTTCAGAAGCTTTTACAAACGATTGTTTTGCAGACAGTATATTGCCTAGACCATAATCTACAATAGCAATATTTTTTTTCATCAAAATTTTAGAGCAAGCCTTTCGAGGATGGAATAATATCTTTGATTCTGTTGTCAATTTCAACTGCAACGCGAATACTTTTTGCAAAGGCTTTAAAACAAGATTCAATAATGTGGTGATTATTTTTTCCATAGAGGTTTTCGACATGTAAGTTGCATTTAGACTCGTTTGTAAAAGCTTTAAAAAATTCTTCAAATAACTCGGTATCCATTTCGCCAATTTTCTTTATGCTAAAATCAACTTTCCAAACTAGTTCTGGCCTTCCTGAAAAGTCAATTACACATCTTGAAAGACATTCGTCCATTGGTACATAAAAAAAACCATATCGCCTAATCCCTTTTTTGTCTGATAGAGCTTTGATTATGGCTTCGGCTAAAACATAGCCTGAATCTTCAATGGTGTGGTGAAGATCAACATGTTTGTCCCCATCCGCCTTTAGTTCCAAGTCTATAAGGCTGTGGTGCGAAAAAATTTCTAACATGTGGTCGAAGAAGCCAATACCAGTGTCTATTGTGGATGTGCCAGTACCATCTAGATTAATACTACAACTAATATTGGTTTCTTTTGTTGTTCTTTTGACTTCAGTTTTTCTCATATATTTGGTCTTTTATCAGCATAAATAGATATATTCTACTCCAATCCCTTGATTAAATAATTAAAATAGCCATTTGATTAATAATTAGAGACTATTTAATGAAAAAAAATATTATTAATTCAACAACTATTATCGGCATAAGGAAAGAAAACATAGTTGTAATTGCTGGTGATGGGCAGGCTACTCTTGGCAATACTGTCATGAAGGCAAATGTAAAAAAAGTAAGAAGATTGGGCGTAGATGAATCTGTGATTGCCGGCTTTGCTGGATCTACTGCTGACGCTTTTGCATTATTTGAAAGACTTGAGTCAAAGCTTGAACAATATAAAAATCAACTAAAAAGAGCTTGTGTAGAATTAGCAAAAGATTGGAGAACAGACCGTTACTTAAGAAGGTTGGAAGCAATGATGATAGTTGCTGATAAAAATGTAAGTTTGCTTCTTTCTGGAACCGGAGATGTAATAGAAACTGATGATGGTGTGTTGGCTATCGGGTCTGGTGGCCCATATGCAAACAGCGCAGCAAAAGCCTTATTAAAAAATACCACAATGGACGCAAAAGAAGTTGCTTTGGAATCACTTAAAATTGCTGCAGAAATTTGTATATATACAAATCACAATATTGTGATTGAAGAAATAGGATTATAATTGTCAGTGGAATCAAGTTTTAGTCCGAGAGAAATTGTATCCGAACTTGACAAATTCATTATAGGACAAAAAAAAGCCAAAAGAGCGGTTGCGGTTGCTTTGAGAAACAGGTGGAGAAGAAAACAGTTGCCAGAAGAGCTAAAGGAAGAAATTCTTCCGAAAAATATTTTAATGGTTGGTCCAACAGGTTGTGGAAAAACAGAAATTTCCAGAAGATTGGCAAAATTGGCCAACGCCCCTTTTATTAAGGTTGAAGCAACAAAGTTCACAGAGGTAGGCTATGTTGGAAGAGATGTTGAACAAATTATCAGAGACTTAGTTGAAACGAGTATAAGCAAAACAAAAATTCAGATGGGCAATGAAGTCAAGGCACATGCTGAAAAAAATGCTGAAGAAAGAATATTGGATGTATTGGTTGCAAAAACATCGAGCGAATCAACAAGAGAGAGTTTTAGACAAAAGTTAAGAAGTGGTGAGCTTAATGAAAGTAAAGTGGAAATTCCTGTAAACTCTAATTCTTCTTTTAACTTGCCCACAATGGATATACCGGGAATGCCTGGGTCACAAATGGGAATGATTAATCTTGGAGATGTTTTTGGTAAATCATTTTCTGGTCCAAAAAAAAATAAAAAAATGACTGTTGAAGAATCTCACGCTCATTTACTTAAAGAAGAAACTGAGAAGTTACTTGATAACGATAAAATTATCAGCAAAGCGATTGATGAGGTGGAACAAAACGGCATTGTTTTTATAGATGAAATAGACAAGATAACCTCAAGAAGTGAAAAGGTGGGCGCTGATGTTTCTAGAGAGGGTGTGCAGCGAGATTTACTACCATTAATAGAGGGCACAACAGTTACAACAAAACATGGTGTGGTTAAAACAGATTACATTTTGTTTATAGCTTCTGGAGCATTTCACACATCAAAACCCTCAGATATGCTGCCCGAGCTACAAGGAAGGTTGCCAATAAGAGTAGAATTAGACAGTCTTTCAAAAGATGACTTCAAATTAATATTAACAGAAACCCAAAACAGTCTAATAA
>PTKX01000021.1 GCA_002938195.1 Alphaproteobacteria bacterium MarineAlpha5_Bin7
AACATCTTTTCCCATAGCATTTGCAGATACTTCGTTATCCCGAATTGCTCTCATCATTCTTCCCCAAGGTGAAATTTGAGCTTTATTCGCTAAATATAAGATAAATAATAAAACAAGAGTAAATAAAATCATGTAGCATAATTTTACAAAAATAGTTGAACTATCAATTACTAATTGATTTAAAATTTTTTCACTTTCCAAAGAATCGCTAATTGCTGAAAGTTTAGAACTATTAATGTAAGTAACCAAAGATATAAACCAATCAGTTTTTTGAAGATCAATTTCATATGGAACTGGTCTTTTTAAACCTATAACATTTTTAACACCTCTTGAAAGCCAATCTTCATGTTTTAAAACTGCAATAATAATTTCCGAAATACCGAGTGTCGCTATAGCAAGATAATCTGATCTTAAACCCAACGCAACTTTCCCAATAACAAATGCTACAGCAGCTGCAAAAATACCTCCAACTATCCATGAGAATATGATTGGCAACCCTAAGCCGCCCAAAAAACCCGTAACTGCAGGATTAACATTCTCTATTGCTATTACTGCTGGACGATAAAAAGCATTAATTAAAAGCAAACCTATGATGACTGCTAAAGCTATAATCCAATATTTATATTTATTTTTATTAAAAATACGATTAAGAAAATATACTGCAACGATCGTTAAAATTAATAAAAATAAACTTATTATCATCCCTAATCCCCCCACTTTCCAAGCTTCATGAACTGGGGAATAAGAAACAAGAACAGCTGCAAGACCTCCAAGAGCTGTAAAGCCCATTATGCCTACATTAAAAATTCCAGCATAGCCCCACTGGATATTGATACCTAGAGCCATTACTGCAGATATTATACACATATTTAAAATTGAAAGACTTAAAGACCAGGATTGACCAAACCCAACTAATAAAAATAATAAGACCATAACTCCTATAGCTAATATTTCATTTCTGTTAGCTTTGTTCATAAAGTTTTCCCTTTAAAAATTCCTGATGGTCTGATTAGTAGAACTATTACAAGTATTGAAAAAGAAACAGCAAATTTATAATCTGTAGATAAAAGTTGAACTAATCCCGTAGGTTCTAAACTTTTAGGAAGTAAATATATAAAAAATTTTTTATAAGCATATGTTATCATTATCTCAGAAAATGCAATAACATAACCTCCCACCACTGCACCTAATGGATTACCTATACCACCCACAATAGCAGATGCAAAAATAGGCAAAACTAAACCAAGATAGGTAAAAGGTTTATAACTTTTATCCAAACCATAAAGAGTACCTGCAATTGTTGCTAAAGACCCAACAATTACCCAGGTTATAAAAACTACTTTGTCTGGATTAATGCCAGATAATAAAGCTAAATCTTCATTATCTGAAAAGGCACGCATTGATTTACCTGTTCTAGTTTTTTGCAAAAACCAAAACAAAAGTGTAACTAATATAATTGTTACAAATATTGTTATGATTTGTGTTGATTTAATAGCTAAACCTTCGTTTAATCCTGTTATTTCTTTAAATTGTTTAGCTTTCATGATAAATTTTTGTCCATCAAAAAATTTTCTATCATCAGGGCCAATGATTATTCTTACAATAGCTTGAATGACAAACATAACTCCAATAGAGACCATTGCTAAGACTACTGGGGCACTTTTTTTAATTCTATAATGTCTGAATACAAATTTATCAGTAATTAAAGAAAAAACTATTGTTAATAAAATAGCAAATGGCATAGCTAGTAATGCAGTTGGTAAAGCGCCTAAAGAAATTCCGTATGACTGAAAAAACCAAGTAAAAAGAATTGTGAACATAGCTCCAAAAGACATTAAATCACCATGAGAAAAGTTTGCAAAACGAAGTACGGCATAAACAAAAGAAACGCCTAATGCTCCTAAAGCTAACTGAGAGCCGTAAGATAAAGCAGGTATAAATATATAATTAAGTAAAACCACAATAGCATTTATGAAATCAATCATGAATTAACCGCCTAAAAAAGATTTTCTAACGTCAGGATTATTTAATAACTCTTGTCCGGATCCTTCAATTCTATTTTCTCCATTTACTAATACATATCCTCTTTTAGCTATACTTAATGCTTGCTTAGCATTTTGTTCTACCATTAATATTCCAACTCCTGTTTTACCCACTTCAATTATTCTAGAAAATAGATCATCCATGACGATTGGTGAAACGCCTGCCGTTGGCTCATCTAACATTAATATACTTGGTTTAGTCATTAAAGCTCTGCCGAATGCAACTTGCTGCCTTTGGCCTCCAGACAATTCTCCAACATTTTGATTTCTTTTTTCCTGCAAAACCGGAAATAAACTATAAATTTCATCAATAGTATTTTTAATATTATCTTTTCTTAAAAAAGCTCCCATCTCAAGATTTTCTTCGACAGTCATTCCTGTAAAAACATTTCTAGTTTGAGGTACAAAAGCTATCCCTAAATTAACTCTCTCTTGAGGCAGCATTTTTGTAATATTTTTATCACTAAAAAAAACCGAGCCTTGGTCTAACTTTAACATACCTAGCATAGCTTTCATTGCAGTTGATTTCCCTGCCCCATTAGGACCTATTACTACAACAATTTCTCCTGCCTTTACTTCAATAGAACATTTTTTTATTATTTCTGCACCTCCATAGCCTGCAGTCATATTATCACCTCTAAAAAATATCATGATTTATCCAGCTTTTTTAATTCCTTTGCCTAAATAGGCTTCAATTACACTTTCATTTGATTTTACTTCTTTAAAACTACCTTCAAATAAAACACTTCCTTCAGCCATTACTATAACGGGATCGCAGATTTTTTCTATTAAATCCATATCATGCTCAATAACGAAAAAAGTATAATTTTTTTCTTTATTCAGTCTTATTATTGCATCGCTTATTTCATTCAATAATGTTCTATTTACTCCCGCTCCTACTTCATCTAGCAATACTAATTTGGCATCAACCATCATTGTTCTTCCAAGCTCTAATAATTTTTTTTGTCCACCTGATAAATTACCTGCTAATTCTTGTGTTAGATGTGAAAGGTTTAAAAAATCTATTACTTCAACTGCTTTCTGCCTTATATTTTTTTCTTGTTTACTAACAATTGAGTTGCCAAACCAAGAATATAATAATTTTTCACCATATTGTTCACCTGGAACCATCATTAAATTTTCCAATACTGTCAATGAAGAAAATTCATGAGCGATTTGAAAAGTTCTTAATATATTTTTTTTAAAAAGTTCATGAGCCTTGAGTCCTGTAATATTTTCATTGTCAAAAAAAATTTCACCATTATCACTTTTTAAACTACCCGCTATTACATTAAACAAAGTAGTTTTTCCTGCACCGTTTGGACCAATTAAACCTGTTATTGATCCTTTACTAATATTCATTGAAACATCATTTATTGCAGTTAATCCTCCAAATTTTTTTTTAATATTTTTTATGGTCAACATTATTTATTCAAACTCGTATTATTTGCATTGATTTCAACATTTAATAATAAACCAAATGATATCATAATTGATAACATTGCAGTACCACCATATGAAATTAAAGGTAAAGGAATACCTACCACTGGTAATAATCCTGAAACCATAGCAGTATTTAAGACCACATAAAGAAATAGATTTGTAGCTACGCCAATTGCAAGAATTCTTCCAAAAATATGCCTACTTTTAATACTAATAAAATAAGCAATTAAAATTAAAATAAAAAATAGCAATAATATAAAAGATACTCCTATAAAGCCAAATTCTTCTCCTATTAATGTAAAAATAAAATCTGTCTGTTTCTCTGGTAAATATTGTAAGTAGGATTGAGTTCCGCCTAAAAAACCTTTGCCTTGTAATGCGCCAGAGCCAAGAGCAATTTTTGATTGAATCAATTGATACCCTTGACCTAACGGATCAGATTCTGGATTTAAGAAAGATAATATTCTTTTTTGTTGATAAGGCTTTATTGATTGCCAAAGAAAAGGAAAGGAAAATAGAGTCACAATACCAGCTAAAAAGAATTTCCAGATTCTTACTCCAGACTGAAACATAATAAAAAGTCCTAATAAAATTATTGTTACAGCCGTCCCAAGATCAGGTTGTAATGCTATTAAAGATGTTGGAACAAAAATAAATAACAAAGGAAAAAAAGTATTGCGAATTTTTCCTATTCTATCAAAGCGTAAATCATTGTAAAACTTTGCTAATGCTAAAATAATATTGATTTTAATTAATTCTGAAGGCTGCACACTAAATCCAAAAATGTTTATCCATCTTTCCGCACCTTTTCCTAAGGTACCAATTATTTCAACTGACAAAAGAAGAAGCAATGACATAAAAAAGAGAAAATATGCATATTTATAAAAAATTTTGATATCAATAGAAGCAATTAAAAATATAATAATTAAAAAAACAAAGAATCTGATTATATGTTTTTTTGCCCATAGATCAAATTCTGCTTCTCCTGCTGAATACAACGCAGCCGTACCAATTAATGCTAAAATTATAATGATAAAAATAAATAATAAATTAATTTTTTTTAAATTTAATAAATTCATTAGATTTTTAATTTCATTATGTAATCAAAAGTTCTTTTTACTATTGGAGCAGCAGTACTTGCTCCTGAACCACCATGTTCAATAATAACTGAAATAGCATATTTAGGATTTTTTGAAGGGGCATAGCCTACAAAAAGTGCATGATCTTTATTTTTCCATTCTATCGTTTTTTTTCTAAATTCTTCACTTTCTCTCTCAGCTTGAGTAATTTTTTTTACTTGTGAAGTTCCTGTTTTTCCAGAAAAAAAATAATCATTACTTTTAGATTTATAAGCTGTACCTTTTTGTTCATTTACAGCTTTAAATAAAGCGTCTTTAATTATATTACTAAATTGAGATAAATATTCTATTTGTCCAAAAATCACTTCATCATTTCTTTTAAATAAAGTTGGTGTAATTTTTTTACCATTTGAAGCGAATCTTGCTATCATTACTGCCAATTGCAATGGATTAGAAAGAGAATATCCCTGTCCAATAGCTGCATTTAGTGTTTCTCCAGCATACCAATTTTCATTTAAATTTTCTTTTTTCCACTTTTTTGAAGGAATAATTCCTTTTTTTTCATTTTCAAGACCAATGTCATATGCTTGACCCAATCCAAGCTCATAAGCAACTGTAGCCATTTTATTAATTCCTATTTTTTTAGAAAGTTCATAAAAATACACATCACATGATTCTTTGATTGCATTTTCTAAATTCATTTTTCCATGACCTTTTGTTTTCCAACAGTGATAAAGTCTGTCTCCATACTCTATTTTTCCATTACAAAATGTCGTTGTTTTAGGATTAACTAATTTGTGCTTTAAAGCAGCTAGTGCAACTATCATTTTAAAAGTTGACCCTGGAGAGTATAAACCTTGCACTGATCTAAAAGTTAAAGGTGATAAAGGGTTGCCTAACAGAGATTTCCAGTATTCAACGTTTGGTTTTTTTATAATTAAATTTGGATTAAAAGAAGGTGTAGACACCATTGATAATATTTCGCCGCTATTAATATCTAAGACGACTATTGAACCTGCTTTATGTGATTGAAGTTCGTCAAAAGTAAATTTTTGTAGACGAGAATCAATTGTTATTTGTAAATTTTTACCCTTTTGACTAGGATCTAAAGATATTTCTCTTATTACTCTTCCGTATGAATTTACCTCTATTTCTTTTTTACCAGCTATCCCAATTAAGTCTTCATTCAAATATTTTTCTAAACCTGTTTTGCCTATGTCTAATTTTGGCATTTTAGAAATATAAGGTAAATTAACTTCTTTCTTATCAGGTTGACTGATGTAACCAAGTATATGTGAAAATGCATTATTGCCTGGATAAATTCTTTGAAAATCTTCCTCTAAATGCAATCCATCTAAATGGATCTTATTAGTTTCAATTACCTCTAAATCTTTCCAATTTAAATCTTCTATAATTTTAATACTCTCAAATTTTTTTACTTTTTCACTTAAGTTAATTATTTTTCTTTTTTGCTTAAAGCTGATTTCTATATAGTCATTCAGATTGTTTAATGTATTCTCTAAGTTATTAGTTTGTTCAGGTATTATATACAAATCATAAACTTTTTTATTTGAAGCTATAACTATATTATTTCTATCTCTAATTTCTCCCCTAACTGGATATATGATAGCAACATTAATTTGATTTTTTTTTGAGAGCGTTTTGTACTTTTTTGAGTTTAATATTTGTAAATCAAAAAATCTCCATCCAATAACTGAAAAAATACCTAATTTAACACTAAGCAAAAAAAAAGTTCTTCTATTGAATACTTTACTTTGTTTTCTTTCATGTAAATTAAACATTTTTAATTTTCATCTATCTTTGAAAAAATCAATAATAGTGGATAAGAAATGAATAAAGAAATCAATAATAATTTGGAATAAAGAATATGATCAAAATAATACTGATAAAAATAATGAGAAATAATCATTTCTAAAAACAGAATTATAATTTGAATTAATAAAATAATGAAATAAATCTTGGTTGATTCAAAATTGTTTATATATTTTTTAATTCTTTTAATAGAGAATAATAAAATCATAAAAACAAGTAAATGAGGACCAATACTATTCATGAATAATAAATCCATACTAAGACCAAATAAAAAAAAAATAAAATATAATATATTGCGATGATAATATAAACTTAAATAAATAACTATAAAATGAAAAATAGAATATGATAGTAAATTAAGTATCGTGAATGATTCTATTTTATTCACACTTAGTGAAAAAAAAAATATCAATAATAAATTAAAGTATACAAAGGAATTTAGATACTTTGAAAAAAGCATCTATTTAATTTCGATTATTTGAACAAAATTAAGATTTTGAGTATCAACAAAAGGTAGGGCAAATACTTCTTCGTTTTTAATCATAACAATTTTCCCTACAGCTATATCTTTTGGGAATATTTTTGCAGTTCCACTTGTAATAAGTATTTCTCCAACTCTAGGTTTTTTTTGATTCTTAATAAAAGAACTTTTCAAATAACCGTCATTAGAACTGCCAGAAATTATTGCTTGAAAATTATTAGCTATATTTTTTACGGATATTGAAAAATTTTGATCGTTAATTAATAAAACTTTAGAATTATTTTTTGATACTTCAATAATTTTTCCAACTAAACCCTTTTCATTTATAACTATTTGATCAACAACAACTCCATTATTCAAACCTGCATTAATAACAATAGCTTTAGAATAAATATTAGATGTTTGGGCAATTACCGTAGCAGTTTTAACAATATTTAAATTATTTGAAGTCGCATTAAGTAATTTTTTATATGCTTTATTCTCACTAATATTTTTTAAAGCCAAGGTTTGCCATTTTTTTAATCTTAAAACTTCTTCCTTTAATCTTAAATTTTCATTTTTTAATAAACGAAAATCATTAATTGTTTTCATAACATTTGAAGTGATTATAACTGGCGAAGAAATAACTTTCGATACTGGTGAAACTATATCAATACCGAGAGACTTCACTTTATTAACCACAAAATAGTCAGTTTTATTAAATATGACTAATAAAAAAGTTATAATAAATAGAATTGAGACAGATAAACTTCCAATATTTTTAGATTTAGTGAAATACTTTATCTTATTACGATACAACATTTATATTAGTCACTAGCAAATATATCGCTTAATTTATGTTTTTCTTCTAAAGCTCTTCCCGTGCCTATAACTACACATAACAATGGATCTTCTGCTATCGAAATTGGCAAGCTTGTAGATCTTCTTAAAACTGTATCTAAATTACCTAAAAGTGATCCACCTCCAGCTAACATAATACCTCTTTCTACTATATCTGCTGCCAATTCTGCTGGTGTTTTTTCAAGCGCTCTTTTAACTGTATCAATAATTTGAGCTACAGGTTCAGCTAAAGCTTCTGCTATTTGTCTTTGCGAAATACTGATTTCTTTTGGCAAACCTGTAATCAAATCTCTTCCTTTTACATGTATAGTCTCTCCCTCTCCATCGTCAGGTGGACAAGCAGTTCCTATCTCTTTTTTCATTCTTTCGGCAGTTGCTTCACCAATAGCTAATTTATGAGTTGATCTCATATATTCAATTATTGCTTCATCAAATTTATCACCTGCAGCTTTCACAGATGTAGTTAAAACTACTCCTCCTAGAGATAAAACAGCAACTTCAGTTGTTCCGCCTCCAATATCTACTATCATTGATCCAGTTGCTTCTGCTACTGGAAGTCCTGCCCCAATTGCTGCTGCTACAGGTTCTTCAATTAAAAAAACTCTTCTTGCTCCAGCTGCATCTGCAGATTCTCTTATTGCTCTTCTTTCAACATTAGTAGCCCCAGAGGGTACGCAAATTACAATTTGTGGATTAGATATTGTTCTTCCTCTGTGAACTTTTTGAATAAAGTGTTTAATCATTTGTTCAGCAACTTCAAAATCAGCAATAACACCATCTTTCATTGGCCTAATTGCTTCAATTTTACCTGGAGTTCTTCCAAGCATTTGCTTTGCCTCATTACCTACTGCTAAAACTTGAGTCTTACCTTGGTTTTCTGTTTTCGCAACAACTGAGGGTTCATTTAAAACTATCCCTTCTCCCTTAACGTAGACTAATGTATTAGCTGTACCAAGATCTATAGCCATATCTTTTGAAAACATTCCGAATAGTTTTTCTATAACCATTTTTATTTATACCCCTTCTATTTTTAAATCAGAAACTTCATTTGAAATAGATTTAGTTTTTTTAAATATTAATCTATTTAATGCGTTTATATAAGCTTTGGCAGAAGCAACGATAATATCTGGATTAGATCCTTTAGCTTGTGAAGTGATTTTATCATCTTCTAATCTCACTGTAACTTCTCCTTGAGCATCTGTTCCAGCAGTTATTGCATGTATTTGATATAATTTCAGCCTAAAATTAGTTTGGGTTATTTCTTTAATAGCATTAAAAGTAGCGTCAACTGGTCCATTACCAGATGATTCTGTTGTTTTTTTATTTCCATCAATTTCTAAACACATCATAGCATCATGCTTCTCAACTGAACCTGCATTTACCTTAAGAGATACAAACTTAATGTGTTCATTATATGAAAGAGTTCTATCTCCTACTAAAGCAATCAAATCTTCATCATAAATTTCTTTTTTTTTATCAGCTAAATCCTTAAATCTTCCAAATAATTCCATTAAAGCATTATCTCCTAACTCATAACCTAATTCCTTAAGTTTTTCATTAAAAGCATGTTTTCCTGAATGTTTACCTAAAACTAGAGAAGATTCCTTCAAACCAACAGATTCAGGTGTCATTATTTCATAAGTGCCAGTATGTTTTAACATGCCATCTTGATGAATACCTGCTTCATGAGCAAAAGCATTTGCTCCAACTATAGCCTTGTTTGGTTGAACAGTAAAACCAGTAATAGAGGAAACCATTCTTGATGCTTTAGTTATATGCTCAGTTTTTATATCTGTATAAAAAGGCATTAAATCTTTTTTAACTTTTAATGCCATTACTATTTCTTCTAACGCTGCATTCCCAGCTCTTTCTCCTAATCCATTAATCGTACATTCAACTTGTCTAGCGCCTTCTTGAACTGCTGATATGCTATTTGCTACTGCTAAACCTAGGTCATTATGAGTATGAGTTGATAAAATCGCCTTATCTATATTTTCTACATTGTTTTTTACTGATCTAAATATTTTTCCAAATTCGTTGGGCAATGTATAACCTACAGTATCAGGAATATTAATCGTCGTTGCACCGCATTCTATTGCTAGTCCAATACACTGATATAAGAAATCAATTTCTGATCTTCCTGCATCCTCACAACTCCATTCTACATTGTCGCAAAGATTTCTAGCATAAGTTACCGTTTGTTTTATTGCTTCAAGGACTTCAGATTTATTTTTTTTTAATTTATATTTCATATGTACAGGGCTTGTTGCAATAAATGTATGAATTCTAGGTGACTTGGCACTCTTAATAGCTTCCCATGCTCTATCAATATCCTGAAGTTTTGCCCTTGCCAAACCTGCTATGGTCGAATTTCTTATGTTTTTACTTATTTCCGAAACACATTCAAAGTCTCCGTTAGATGCTATAGGGAAGCCTGCCTCAATAATATCTACTTTCATTTCCTCTAAAACTTCAGCTATTTGGATTTTTTCTTCCAAATTCATTGAAGCTCCAGGAGATTGTTCACCATCTCTCAAAGTTGTATCAAAAATATGTATTTTTTCAGTCATAATTAATTTAATTTCCTATATCCCTACAAAGCATTTTAATCAATTTTTAGTTTTATCAACCATTTTTCCTTCTGCTATCCAAGGCATCAAACTTCTAAGTTTTTCGCCTACTTGTTCTATTGGATGAGTAGCTTGTTCTTTTCGCATTGATTTAAATTTAGTTTGACCACTGTTATGTTCTGCCATCCATTCTTGAGCAAACTGTCCAGATTGTATTTCAGATAATATTTTCTTCATTTCCTTTTTAGTTTCATCTGTAATTAATCTTGGCCCTCTTGAATAATCTCCATATTCTGCAGTATTAGAAATAGAATAACGCATATTAGCCATTCCCCCTTCATACAAAAGATCTACTATTAATTTTACTTCATGTAAGCATTCAAAATAAGCCATCTCAGGAGAATAACCAGCCTCAACAAGTGTTTCATAACCAGCTAAAATTAAATGAGTAAGACCTCCACATAAAACAGATTGTTCTCCAAAAAGATCCGTTTCACACTCTTCTTTAAATGTAGTTTCAATAATACCTGCTCTTCCACCGCCAATTGCTGAGCAATAAGCTATGCCAATTTCCAGTGCATTTCCCGAAGGATTTTTGTCTACTGCGACTAAACATGGCACTCCTGCCCCCCTTGTATATTCTGCTCTAACCGTATGGCCAGGTCCTTTTGGGGCCATCATTATTACATCAATTCCTTCTTTAGGTTTAATTAGTTCAAAATGTATATTTAATCCATGCGCAAATGCTAATGCAGTTCCTTCACGAATATTATTTGCAATATCTCTATTATAAATTTCTGATTGTAGTTCATCAGGAGTAAGCATCATGATAATATCAGCCCAGCTTGCCGATTCAGAAGGAGTCATAACTTTGAATCCAGCTTTCTCAGCTTTAACTCTAGATGCAGATCCTTCTCTAAGCCCAACTGCAACATTATTTATACCTGAGTCTCTAAGATTCATTGCATGAGCATGTCCTTGACTACCGTATCCAATTATAACAATTTTTTTATCTTTAATTAAATTGATGTCTGCATCTCTATCATAATAAACTCTCATTTTTCCTCCATTTTTCTTTCTAAAGATGAAATTGCTATAGGACCACTTCTTACAACTTCTATTTTAGCTAATTTGTTAATTTCTTTAATAAATGCATCTATTCTCTCTGAAGTTCCAGCAATTTCAAATATTGTTGTATTATTTTCATTTTCTATTTTTCTAGCTCTATAAAAATCACATACATTAAAAGCTTCCTTTTTGTTTGACTCATTTATTTCTAAATAAATTAAGGCAACTTCAGCTTCAACAGGGCTGCCTTCATTTTCAAGGTTTGTTACTGAGTGAACTGGCACTATTGTCATTAGTTGTTTACGAATTAAATCTACAACCTCACTAGTTCCATGCGTTACAATAGTAATACGAGATAAATGCTCATTAGTAACAACTTCTGCTACATTTAAACTATCAATATTGTATCCTCTGCCAGAAAACATTCCTACAACTCTAGCTAAAACACCTGGTTCATTATCTACTAATACAGTTATGATATACCTATTTATTGGATTTGATACATTGGGTGTTTCATATACTGATTTATTAGTATTCATAACTAAACTAAAATTTTTCCCTTCTCAGCAGACTTTGAATCTTGTTTTTGGTTTTTGTTTAATACCATTTCATTATGTGCAGAACCACTTTGTATCATAGGAAAACAATTTTCTTCTTTGTCTACAATAATATCTGCAATTACTGGTCCATCATATTCTATCATTTCCTTGATAACATCATCAATTTCATTTGATTTGGTTGCTCTTAATCCTTTTGCTTTAAAACTTTCAGCTAAACTAACAAAATCTGGTAAACTATCCATGTAACTTTCAGAATATCTTCCGCCATGAAGTAATTCCTGCCACTGTCTAACCATACCCATATATTCATTATTTAATATAAAGATTTTAACAGGCAATCTATGTTGAACGGCTGTGCTTATTTCTTGAATATTCATTAAAATGGACCCATCTCCAGCTATATCAACTACTAAAGCTTTTGGATTAGCTACCTGAGCCCCAATAGCTGCTGGAAATCCAAAACCCATTGTTCCTAAGCCTCCTGAGGTGATCCATTTATTTGGTTTTTCAAATTTGTAGTACTGGGCTGCCCACATTTGATGTTGACCAACTTCAGTAGTAATAATCGTATTAATATCTTTGGTTAACTCATATAATCTTTTAACAGCATATTGAGGTTTAATTGTATTGCCATTTTGAGAAAAATTTAAACAATCTACTTTTTTCCATTCATTAATTTTTTTCCACCAATCATTTAGATGATTTTTATTGATTGAATAATTATTTTGTTTCCAAGATGTTAAAAATTTTTTTAAAATTGTTGTTACATCACCAATTAAAGGTATGTCTACTTTAATATTCTTGTTAATATTACTAGCTTCGATATCTATATGAATTTTTTTTGAATTTGGAGAAAAAGCATCGAGTCTGCCTGTAACCCTATCATCAAAACGTGCTCCTATATTCACCATTACATCGCAGTCATGCATTGCTAGATTAGCTTCATACATTCCATGCATTCCAAGCATGCCTAAAGAATTAGGATCAGATGCTGGTAATGTTCCTAAACCCATTAAAGTCATTGTAGAAGGTATAGAAGTTAATTTAACTAGCTCTTGAACTAATTTAGAAGCTTCAGGTCCTGAATTAATACATCCTCCACCAATATAAAAAATGGGTTTTTTTGAGTGAGCTATTAATTTAGTTGCTTCTTCTATTTGCTTATCATTTTCAATAACACTGCTGTTGAATAATCTATGCTTAGGAATCAAAAATTCTTTTTTTTGTTTATAGCTTCCTTTTGAAAATTGAACATCTTTAGGAATATCAATTACGACTGGACCAGGTCTTCCATTTTTTGCAATGGTAAATGCTTCATGAATAACTTCTGAAAGTGAATTTACATCTTTAACTAAATAATTGTGTTTTGTACAAGGTCTAGTAATTCCTGTAGTATCACATTCTTGAAAAGCATCGCTTCCAATTAAATGCTGAGGAACTTGACCAGTGATACAAACTAATGGAACACTATCCATAATTGCATCAGTTAAACCTGTAACGATATTGGTTGCTCCAGGTCCAGATGTAACAAGAACTACACCAACCTTACCTGAAGATTTAGCGTACCCTTCAGCTGCATGAACGGCTCCTGCCTCTTGTCTAACTAAAATATGTTTAATTGCATTTTGTTTAAATAAACTATCATATATCGGCAACACCGCTCCACCAGGATAACCGAATATAACGTCTACATCCTGATCACGTAGTGATTTTAATACTATTTCTGATCCAGTTAAGTTTTCCATGTTTTATTTTGAACTCATAGGCTGTGGATAAAACAAAATCAACGAATTTGTTGGATTTTAAGTTAATTTCAATGAATTTAGATCAATATTTGATGGAAATTTATCGAAGGAACCATAAATTCTTAGAGAAGTGGATCTCCACCAAGTTAATTGGCGTTTTACATAATTTCTAGTAACTTGCTGCCCTTTTAAAATACATTCATCAAAAGTAATAGATTTTAATAAATAACTAGATATTTCTGGAACTCCATGAGCTCTCATAATTGGTAAAGAATTATCAAGATTTAATGAAATTAATTTCTTCACTTCATTAATAGCACCTTTTTCCATCATTTCTTCAAATCTTCTATTTACCCTTGAATAAATTTCATTTCTATCTGGAGTGAATAATAAAAGTTTATAATCTTGTTTTGGCAAATAATTATTATTTTTATTTTTTAGCCAATTAGAAAATTTAATATTAGTATAATTATAGACTTCCCATATTCTTCTTAAACGATTGATATCATTAATAGAAATATTTTTAAATGATTCAGGGTCAATTTTTTTTACTTCTTTTATAAATTTATTAATTCCATTTTCTAAAATATATTTTTCTGATTCTTTTTTAACGTCTTCCGGTATTGATGGTATATCTATTAAACCATTTATTAATTTATCAATATACATTCCTGTTCCCCCAACAATGATCGAATGAACATTATTAGTATTGTTATTTTTTATAATTAAAGAAATATCTTTACACCAATTTGCTACGTTATATCTTTTTTCACCTTTTATATATCCATAAAGATGGTGAGGTATTGTTTTAATATCTTCTTTTGATGGTCTTGCTGTTAGAATATTTAAATCTTTGTATACTTGCATACTATCGGCATTAATAATTTCGCCGTTAATTTTTTTAGCCAAATTAATAGCAAAAGAAGATTTTCCTATAGCTGTAGGTCCGACAATAAAAATAAGTGGTAAAGTCAAATTATTTTTTAAATTGAATTGTTATCCATAAAGAATTTTCTTCTCGAAGAACTTTAAGTAAAAGAGAATTTCTTCCTGTATCAAATATTTTTTCAACTAAGTCAAAAAATTGTTTTGCAGAGTCAATGGGCTCTCTATTAACTTCAGTGATTATATCATTTTCATTTAATTTTGATATATTATCAGTTTTGGTAACAAGAACTCCAAGATCATTTTTCTTAGAAGATACAGTTATATCAAGAAGATCTATATATATTTCATTTTTTATTTTTTCATTAATAGTTTGATCTCTGGTAACATAAGTTTCCTCAGGTAATTGGCCAAGGTTAACTTCAAACTCAATAATCTTATTTTTACGCCATACTTCAACTACAGCTATCGAACCTACATCTGCTTCCGCTACAACTCTAGGAAGATCAATCATTCTTTCAATTTCAATATTATTAAATTTCAAAATAACATCGCCTTCTTCTAGGCCTGCAATTTTTGATGGTCCTTCTGGATTAATATTTGTAATAAAAGCTCCTTTTTCATCTGGCAAACCTAAGCTTTCAGCTATTTCTTTAGAAACAGGTGTAATTTGAACCCCTAACCATCCTCTCTTAGTCCTTCCAAATTCAATTAATTGTCCAATTATTTTTTTGGCACTATTTGATGGTATTGCAAAACCAAGTCCTATGCTTCCGCCTGTTTGCGAAATTATAGCAGAATTTATACCAATGATTTTTCCATTAATATCAAAAAGAGGCCCTCCCGAATTACCTCTATTTATTGATGCATCAGTTTGAATAAACTTTACATAAGGTCCATTACCTATATCTCTAGAAATTGCAGAAACAATACCTGCTGTAACTGTTCCTCCCAAACCTAGAGGATTTCCAATAGCAACTGCCCAATCGCCTACCCTAACTTCATCAGAATTACCCCATTCTAAACTTGTTAATGGAATTTCTTTAGGATCAAATTTTAATACTGCTAAATCAGCTTTAGGATCTCTGCCAAGAAGTTCTGCTCGAAATTCTTTATTATCAGACATTATTATTGTAATTTCATCGGCTCCCTCGATAACGTGATTATTTGTAACTACAATACCTTTGGAATCAATTATAAAACCTGAGCCAAGACCTATCATCGGTCTTTCGTTTGGGGAGCTTCTTTGTTGTCTATCAAAATATTCTTTAAAAAAATCATCAAAAGGAGATCCTTCTGGAAATTGAGGCATTTGCTCTGGATATTGTTCTTTAACAATAGTTTTTGAAGCAATACTAACTACACTAGGAATCAAATCTTCGACCAAATCTGCAAAACTGTCTGGAGCAGGTTTTGCATACAAAGCAGAGCTAAAAAAAACTATATTTGTAAGAAATATCAATACTAAGTTTTTCATAATATTAAATTATTTAAAATCATACACCTTAAAAGTAAAATAAATAAGGCAAAAACCGACTAATATTAATATAGTTGAAATAGTTCTGATTGTATTAAAATCAATTGAGCTTAGCATGTGTAAAAACTTATTTATTTTTTTTGCAAAAAAAAAATATATCAGTCCTTCAAATAAAAAAACAAATCCTATTCCAAATAGAATATATTTAATCATGATCAGTTATTTATTTCAATTTCACCAAAAAACTTTTCACACACTTGTCCAGGCACAATTACCATAGACATTTCTGTATCCCCAAATGTTTCTTTACAAGCTTGCATAGTTCTCAAAAAATCAAAAAATTCCTCATCCAAACTATAAGCATCACCTAGAATTTTGTTCTTTTGAGCATCTCCTTCACCTCTAAGTATAGAAGAAATTCTTTCTGCATCAGCAATAATAACAGTTTTCTGCCTATCTGCAGAAGCTCTAATTTCTTTTGATAATTCTTCTCCTTGAGCTCTTAAAAGATTTGCTTCTTTTTCTCTTTCTGAACGCATTCTTTGAAATACGTTGTTAGATACTTGTTCAGTTAAATCAGTTCTTCCAATACGAATATCAATAATACTGACTCCATAATTAATCTCATTAAGTTTTACTTGTTTTTGAATGGAGCTCATAATTTCAGTTCTCTCTTCACTAAGTAAGGCAGTAAGTGGATATTGAGCAATAACACCTCTTACAGCAGCATTCAAAATTCTTCCGAATCTATCAGAAAAAGTAGCTTCATTTCTAACAGTTTGAAAAAACTTTAGAGGATCAATAATGGTATATCTTGCAAATGAATCCACTATTATTCTTTTTTGATCAGACAATATCATTTCTTCAGGCATTGGGTCCAAATTTAACATTCTTGATTCAAGAAAAACAGCGTCTTGAATAAAAGGTATTTTGAATTGCAATCCTGGTTCAGTAATTACTTTTCTTGGTTCGCCAAATTGTAAAACTATAGATTGTTTAGTTTCATTTACGGTAAAAAAAGCTCCCGTAACGGTTAAAAATAAAACGAAAAGAACTAATACTATAACTAAATTACGTGTAGAAAATTTCATCTTTAATTACTCTGCTTGTTATTTTTTAATTCATTAAGTGGTAAATATGGCACCACGCCTTGACCACTTCCAGAATCATCTAGTATGATTTTATTTGGACCCTCTAAAACTTCTCTTAAAGTCTCTAAGTATATTCTTCTTTTTGTTACACCTTTGGCATTTTTATAACTATTATAAACATCTATAAAGTTTTGAGCTACACCCTCGGCTTGTTTAACAACTTGCTCTTTATAAGCTGTAGCTTCTTGAATTAGTTTAGCTGATTCACCTCTAGCATTAGGTACAATTTTATTTAAATAAGAATTTGCTTCGTTCACTAATCTTTCTTTATCCTGTCTTGCTCTTTGCACTTCATCAAAAGCATCAATAACTTGATCAGGGGGATCGACACTTTGTAATTGTATGGATTGAATTAGCACACCACTTTCATAACTATCTAAAATATCTTGCAAAACAACTCTTACTACTTGCTCAACCTCTTGTCTGCCTTCAGTTAATAAAAATTGTAAATCTCTTTGACCAACAACTTCTCTCATAACACTTTCAGACATATCTTTGACAGTTAATTCAGGATTTCTAAGTTTAAAAAGAAAATTTCCTGCATCTTTTATTTTATAAAGAACTGTAAACTGAACATCTGCTATGTTTTGATCTCCTGACAACATTAAGCTTTCTTCTGCAACTTTTCTTTCAGCATTTGAATTAGAGGCAAAGCCTAAATCTGAAGCAGTTCTAAATCCTACGTTAATTTTTCTTATGACTTCAACTTTAGGA
The DNA here is from genome assembly GCA_002938195.1 of Alphaproteobacteria bacterium MarineAlpha5_Bin7. Lineage (GTDB taxonomy): Bacteria > Pseudomonadota > Alphaproteobacteria > HIMB59 > MarineAlpha5-Bin7. The sequence continues at coordinate 17,889 of PTKX01000021.1, forward strand.
GTTATAGTTTTACCTATAGGTGTAGGAAAAAAATAGTGAAGACCAGGGGAGGTTGTAGTTTCATTCCACTTACCAAACAACAATTCAATTCCTTGTTCATCTGGTTCTACTCTATAAAAACCTGTTGCTAACCACAAAAGTATAGCAACAATAATAAAAATAGAAAAATTTCTAGGAGTTCCTACTTTTAAATTTTTAACTTTATCTGTAGCTTTTTTAAAAGAATCCTCAAAATCATTATTATTTGATCCTCCGCCCCAAGGATTTTTACCTCCGGAACCCCAAGGATTACCGTTATCATTGTTATTTTTATGCCAATTCATTAGGATATTTCTGCTTTTAACATTAAAATCTTTATTATTTAAACTATATTTATATTAAATTTAAAAAATCAAGGTGTATGACACACAATTTAGTCACTAAAATATACGAAATAATATACTCTTTCGCAGATCCTGTATCTAATATAAGGCTAAATAAGGATGAGAGTAATATTGAGGTTTTATCGGATAATGGAAAGATAAACATCATTATTCCGATTAAACCAAATCTAGAAAAAAATTATCAAAATCTAATCCTAAATCTGAAAGAAAAAATAAAAACTTTAGAAAATGTAGTCTCAGTTAACATTTCATTGACTGCTGAAAGAAATAAAACTGATACTGAGTCTCAGAAAAATAGATTCAAAATAGATGCCAAAAATATTATCGCTATAGCAAGTGGGAAGGGCGGTGTAGGTAAATCTACTTTTGCTGTAAATTTTGCAATATCTCTTAGTAAAAAAGGAAATAAAGTTGGAATCCTTGACGCTGATATATACGGTCCTAGTATTCCTCGTATGATTGGAATCTCTGATAAGCCTAAAGTAAATAACAATAAATTAACTCCTTTAGAAAATTATGGAATAAAATGTATGTCTATAGGTTTTTTAATAGAAGACGATACTCCAGCAATTTGGAGGGGACCAATGGTAATGAAAGCTCTAGAACAGATGTACAACGGAGTAGATTGGGGCAAATTAGATTACCTAGTTATTGATTTGCCGCCAGGAACGGGGGATGCACAACTTTCTTTAGCTCAATACTCGAAACTAACAGGAGCTATAATCGTATCGACTCCACAAGATATAGCGCTCATAGATGCTAGAAAGGGTATCAACATGTTTAATAAAGTTAAAGTTCCAGTTCTAGGAATTGTAGAAAATATGAGCTACTTTATTTGTGATAGTTGTAATAAAAGACACGAAATATTTTCCAATGGTGGCGCTAAAGAAGCTGCAAAAGAATTTAATACAAATTTTCTTGGAGAAATTCCTATTGATCAAAACTTAAGAATTCAATCAGATATTGGCAATCCTCTTTGCATCTCTGCGCCTGATAGCGAAGTTTCAGAAATTTATTTATCTATTGCAAAAAAAATAGAAACATCCTTATAAAATTAAACATTCATTTTAGCTGCAATCGATGCGTGAGGATAATACTTTTCAAGTTTAAAATCATCAATACTATAGGAAAAGATTTTTTTTGGTTTGATTTTTAATATTGGTAATTTTTTGGGTTTTCTTTTTAATTGAATCCTAACTTGTTTAAAATGCTCATGATAAATATGATAATCTCCCAGAGTATGAATGAATTCACCAACCTTCAAACCGCATTCGATAGCAAAAATATGAGTTAATAAACTATAACTTGCAATATTAAATGGAACTCCTAAAAACATATCACATGATCGCTGATAGAGTTGGCAACTCAACCTCTTTTTATAGACAAAAAATTGAGCAAATGCATGACATGGAGGGAGAGCCATTCTATCAAGCTCTGCAGGATTCCACGCAGTTAATATATGCCTTCTACTATCAGGATTTTTTTTAATATCTTTTATTAATTGTTTAATTTGATCAACACCATTAAAATTTCTCCATTGAACTCCATAAATTTTTCCTACATCACCTTTGAATTTTGCATATTTTTTCCAATATTTAGAATTTGCATTCAATGTCCATATAGTTGTCTTATCTTTTAAATTGATTCTTTTTTTTCCATATAATATTTCAGCTAATCTTCTTTCGTCATTTGAACCTTCTAAAAACCAAAGCAATTCTGAAGTAACAGCTTTCCAAGCAAGTTTTTTTGTAGTTACCGCAGGGAAACCTTTGTTTAAATCAAATCGCATTTGATATCCAAAAGCTTTACGAACTTTTCCTGCTCTACTTTTAACATCTTTTCCATTTTTTAAACAATAATTGAGAGCTTTTAGATATTCTTTCATTTTGTCCAAACCTCAAAATGGCATGTGTCATCACTTCGTATTGTATTCTTTAATTTCATATTTTTTTTAATAATATTGATATCTATTTTTTTATCACAATTAAAATTACCATAGATTCTTGTTAAATAAAATTCCTGTACTAAGTTAAATAATTGATTTAAAATATTTGGGCCTCCAATAATAAATTTATCTAAATTATTATATTTATTAGATATTTCTTTGAAATTTTGAATTAAATTGTCACTGATATATTCATCAGCGCCTGGAAATTCACTTTTATTTTTACTGGATATAATTATATTTGTTCTTCCTTTTAAAGGTGTTGGCATTAATGGATCTTCCCATGTCAATCTTCCCATTACTACAACTTGATTTAAGGTATGATTTTTAAACCATTTAAGATCATTTAAATTTTTAGGCCATGGCATGCTTCCATTTTTACTAACTCCACCTTCATCATCTACTGCCATAATTGCTTTAATCATAAATTGGTTTATAATAGTAATGTTGGTTTCCAACTATAGCAATAAATGCTTTATGTAATAAGTTGCACGGACCCGGGGGCGGTACCCGGCGCCTCCACCATCAAAATTATGGGGGCGAAATAGGCTCGACGTATAACAAAAGATAAAGACTTTGCTCGGTATTGTACCACCGTTATCGGGCTGATTTTATAAACGCTAACGAAAATTTAGCACTCGCTGCCTAGTTTCTAGGATAGCGCGGTTTGGGGCACCGGGCAACAGAACGCCCCATAAACTTTTCAAGATTCATAAGCGTTCTCTCGTTCTTTCGATGGTTGCCCTATTAGTGCGTGCACTATGTGTGCAGTTAGAGACAAGAAAGTTAGAAAAATTTTTATAATTTTTTATCATTCAGCTTTGTCATAGCCTTACCAGGAGAAAAAGTATAATCATTGTCATCCATCAAT
>PTKX01000022.1 GCA_002938195.1 Alphaproteobacteria bacterium MarineAlpha5_Bin7
TGTTTCCTCTTTTATTTCAAAAGGTTATAAAAATGTTGAAATTATAGTTAAATAACATACTAAGGTCATAATTAAATTATATTTTATTCAAGATGAAAATTATTTTTTTACTTCTTTTTATTCTCTTACAATTTAAAAGTTCTTTTGCAATTGATACTAAGGCTGAACAAGCCGTTGTCATTGATTTTCTTACAAATGAAATAATTTTTGAAAAAAATGCTGATCAAAAAATTATTCCTGCCTCCATGACTAAAATATTAACTGTTTATGTAGCATTTGATATGTTGAATAATACTGATTTAACTATAGATAGTGTCTGTAATATTTCTCCTAAAGCCTATCGCATGGGAGGATCACGCACTTTTTTAGAAATTGACGATAAAGTTTCAATAAATGATCTTCTAAATGGAATAATTGTACAATCAGGTAATGATGCGTCTTTAGCATTAGCTGAGTGTTTAGCTGGTACAGAAGAAGACTTTGCAAAATTAATGAATATCTATGCTAATAAAATAGGTATGAATAATAGTAATTTTATGAATTCTTCTGGTTGGCCAGAAGATAATCATTATTCAACAGTTAAAGATATCGCAATTCTATCTAATTCATTAATTAAGAATTTTCCAACCATGTATACTCTTTTTAGTAAAAAAACATTTACTTATAATGAAATAAAACAACCAAATAGAAATAAATTATTAAATAATGTGTTAGGAGCTGATGGATTAAAAACTGGCTTTACAAGAGCTTCAGGTTGGGCAATTTCTGCCTCTGCAATGAGAAATGAGAGAAGAATAACAGTTTCTATTAGTGGCACTAATAGTTCTCGATCAAGATTAAATGAATCAACTAGTTTATTAAATTGGGCTTTTACCCAAACGTCGCAAAAAACTTTAGTTAATAAAAATCAAATAATAAAAAATGTTGATGTTTGGTTAGGTAATAAATCAACAGTAAATATGATAGCAAATGAAGACTTGATTTCTATATTGTCCTATGATCAAATCAAATCAATAGAATCTAAAATTGAATATCAAAAACCTTTAGATGCTCCAATTAAAGCTGGACAAAAAATCGGTTCTTTAATTATTAATATTTCAGGTAAACCGGAAATTATTTTACCATTAGTTGCAGAGAAAAATATAAATAAAATTAATCCATTTAAAAGAATTTTTGCAGCAATCAAATATCTTATTTTTGGCACAAGCTTAGATGAAATTTAATTCAAATGGTTTATTTATAAGTTTTGAAGGTCCAGAAGCTAGCGGTAAATCAACTCAAATTAAACTATTAGCATATTTTTTAAAAAAAAATAAAATTCCTTTTCTTATAACAAGAGAACCGGGAGGAACTAAAATAGCAGAAAAGTTAAGAAGAATCATTTTAGATAAGAAAGCAAATATTACCGCTACAGAAGAAATATTACTACTGATGTCAGCTAGAATGAATCATATTAACAATATAATTAAACCAGCACTTAAAGAAGGTAAAATTGTAATTTCAGATCGTTTTGCAGATTCTACATTTGTATATCAAGGACATGTTAACAAATATGGAATGAAAAAAACCATAGATCTTCATCGAATATTATTAAATAATTTTTTACCTATTAAAACTTTTTTATTTATTCTCCCAGTTAACCAAATTATTAAAAGGTTAAAAAAAAGAAATGTAACAAATAAGTATGATAAAATTGATACTTCATTTCATAAAAATGTTATTAATGGATATATGAAATTGTCTAAAAATAAACGTAGGTTTATATTTATAGATGCACTAAATTCTACAAATGAAATTAATGATAAAATCGTTAAGAGTATTAATAATTTAATCTTAAAATAATGGAAATTATTTCTCAACATTTGATAGGTTATGAGAACCATCTTGAAAACTTATCAAATAATTTAATTATCAAATCTTCTTCAAACTCTTTTATTTTTTATGGCAATAAGGGTATTGGCAAAAATACTTTTACTCATTGTCTTATTAATAAAATTTTCTCAGACAAATTTAATGAATCAAAGTCTAATTTATTATATGCTAATTCACATCCAAATTTTAGATATATAAGTAAAATTATTGATGAAAAATCTAATAAATTAAATTCTAACATTAAGATAGATCAAATTAGAAAAATTGAATCATTTATCTATCAATCAAGTTTAAACAAATTACCTAAATTTATTATTATTGATTCAGCAGACGATTTAAATATAAGCTCCTCGAACTCTTTATTAAAACTATTAGAAGAACCAAAAAATAATTCATATTTTATTCTGATTGTTCATCAATTATTTAATATAATGCCAACAATAAGATCGAGATGTATCAAATTTAAATTTAGCCATCCTTCATTAGAAAATTTTGATAAGATTATTAGACAATCTTTTCCAGATATTAAAGAAAAAGATATTAGTCTCCTTTATGATTTATCCAATGGTTCCCCAGGTTTAGCTATTCAATTATATTCAAATAATATCAAAGATTTGTTAGATAATTTATTAATTATATTTAATGAAAAAAATAATCTTTCTAAAGAAATAATCAATTTCTCAGAAATAGTAGGCATATATACTAATGATCAATTTAAATTATTTTTATCAATTTTAAAATTAATTCTTATTAATATTTTAAAAGTTAATTTAGGTATTAATATCAAGAAATATTTTTTGTCTAATTTATCTGATACAATACATTCGATCTCTAAAAATATTAATAACAAATCAATATTAACTATTTTAGATTATCTTAAATTAAACGAAAATGATTTATATATATTTAATTTAGACAAAAAAATATTTTCAATAAATATATTTAACGGTATTTCAAAATAAATATGAGTTCCTTTTTTATCACAACACCAATTTATTATGTAAATGATAAACCTCACATAGGTACTAGTTATACTACAATAGCATGTGATATTCTTGCACGTTATCATAAGCTAAAAGGAGAGGACATATTTTTTCTCACCGGCACTGATGAACATGGTCAAAAAGTAGAAAAAGCTGCCATCAATGAATCAATTAAAACTATAAGTTTTGTTGATAAAATGTCCCAATATTTTAAGGATTTAATTCCATTTCTTGGATGTGAAATTAACGATTTTATAAGAACTACAGAAAAAAGACATATTACAGCCTCTCAACATCTTTGGAATAAAATTTTTGAAAATAATCAAATATATCTATCTAACTATGAAGGTTGGTATTCAGTTAGGGATGAAGCTTTTTATACAGAATCAGAAATAATTAAAAAAAATAATAATTTTTTTGCACCTTCAGGCTCTCCTGTAGAATGGGTAAAAGAAGAAAGTTATTTTTTTAAATTATCCGAATGGCAAGATAGGTTGATTGAATATTATGAAAATAATCCAACAGCAATTAGCCCTAAATCTAGATACAATGAAGTGTTAAGTTTTATTAAAGGTGGCTTAAAAGACTTGTCTATATCAAGAACTACATTCAATTGGGGTATACCAGTTCCGAATAATGCTAAACATGTTATGTATGTGTGGATTGATGCTCTATGTAATTATCTTACTGCTATAGAGTATCCCGATACTAATAGTGCTAAATTTAAAAAATTTTGGCCTGGGATTCATATTATTGGTAAAGATATTTTGCGATTTCATGCAGTTTATTGGCCTGCGTTTCTTATGGCTGCGGATTTAGATCCTCCTAAAAATATATTTGCACACGGTTGGTGGACAAATGAAGGTCAAAAAATTTCTAAATCTCTAGGAAACGTTATAGACCCATATGATATAATTAATGAGTATGGTCTTGATCAAATAAGATATTTTTTATTTAGGGAAGTTCCTTTTGGCAATGATGGAGATTTTTCTAAAAAATCAATTTCACAAAGAGTTAATGCTGACTTATCAAATAATTACGGTAATTTAATTCAAAGAATATTTAGTTTTGTTAAAAAAAATTGCGATTCAGTGATTTCAAACAATTTTACTTTGAATAAAGAAGATGAAAAAATTTTAAATGAATCCATTATTTGTTATCAAAAATATATTAATCATATGGATAATATGAATATTGACAAAGCATTAAAAGAAGTTTTTCAATTTTTATCTGAAATAAATATTTACGTTGATAAACAAGAACCTTGGTCTTTAAAAAAAACTGATAAAAAAAGAATGAATGTAGTTCTTTCTGTTTCTGCAGAATTAATAAAAAGGTCAACAATATTATTATATCCAATAATCCCTTCAAGTTGTGAAAAAGTTTTTTCGATCATTAAAATTGATAAAACAAATATTAATTTAAATGATTTTGAAAAACTTCCTAATCAAAAAATTTTAATTAATGATCCTTTTCCTATTTTTCCTCGTATAGAAATAGATGATTGATTCACATTGTCATTTATTTTTTGACAATTTGTCAAATAAAATTGATGAAATTATTAAAAATGCAATCAGTAGTCAGATAACAGCAATATTAACAATAAATACCAACCCAGATCATTTTACAAAGCATTATAACTTAATAGATAAATACAAATCAATTTTTATAAGTTATGGTCTCCACCCCGATGAAGTTAATGATTTAAATCTATTATCTTCTAACGAAATAGATTCTTTTTGTAATCTAGATAAAGTTATTGGAATAGGGGAGACAGGTTTAGATTTTTTTCATTCAATAGAAAATAAAACCTTACAAATTAAATCTTTTGAAAATCATATAGAAAGTTCATACAAAAATGATCTCCCATTAATAATTCATCAAAGAAATTCAGAAAAAGAAATAATTGATATATTAAAATTTTATATCAAATCTAAACCCCTTAAAATAGTTTTTCATTGTTTTACAGGTTCAAAAATATTAATGAATTTTTGCATTGATAATAATTTTTATATGTCCTTATCTGGAATAGTAACATTTAAAAATGCTGATGACTTAAGAAATATAATTAAAAACATACCAATTGAGTTATTACTAATTGAAACAGATAGTCCTTTCTTATCTCCTGTACCCAAAAGAGGTAAACAAAATGAACCATCTAATGTAAAATATATTGCTGAGTATTTATCAAATTTTTATGATATTCCGATTCAAGAATTTATACTAAATACTGATAATAATTTTTATAAATTGTTTTCTAAAGCAATAAGATATAATGGAATATCTTTATGAAAATAAGACTTCTTGGATGCGGTGGTTCGTTTGGATCTCCTTTAGCCTGGAATAAGACAGGCAATATAGACATAAATAATAAAAGAAATTTCAGAACTCGATCATCCGTTTTAGTAACAATAGATAATACAAATTTTTTAATTGATTGTTCACCCGATTTGAGACAACAATTATATGATGCTAAGTGTACTAATATAGATGCAGTTCTTTTTACACATCTTCATTCAGATCATGTTGCGGGATTACCTGATATTAGAGCAATTTCCTTAATTAATAAAAAAATTATCCCCGCATATATGCCAGAAATTATGATTAACGAAATTACGTCGAATTATAATTTTATTTTTAATGGAACTAAAGATTATGAACCATTCATGACCGCAAAAATTTTGGAAAATAATTTTAAAATAAACAATATCAAAATTGAAACATTCAAACATAATCATGGCTCAATTGATGTCCAAACATATCGTATTGGTAATTTTGCATATTCAACAGATTTAAAAAAATTTTATAATAATGATCTAGATAAACTTAAAAATTTAGATATTTGGATAGTTGGATTGTTAAGACCAGATCAACATGAACATCCTTCTCATGCTACATTTGATGAAATAATGGAGTATATTGATTATATTAAACCGAAAAAAACAGTGTTTACACACATGACAGCTCTTCTAGATGAGAAAGAGACTCTAAAAAAATGTCCTCCTAATATAATGCCTGGCTATGATGGTTTAGAGTTAATATTATGATTGATAAAAATATAGGTTTTATTGGACTTGGCAATGTAGGATCTAAATTAGCTAATAGTTTATTGTTAGCTAAATATAATTTATTTATTCATGATATTGATAAAAATGTAGGTAAAAAATTAATAAAAAAAGGAGCAATATGGAATAATTCAATTAGAGAAATTATATATAATAGCTCAATAATAATTACATGTTTACCTTCACCTAAATCAGTTCGTGACGTTATCGAAAAAAAAAATGGTATTTTAACATTTATAACTAAGGATCATTTATGGATAGAAATGAGCACTACAGATGAGCATGAAATGATTAGATTATCTAAATTAATAGAAAAAAAGGGAGCTAATGTATTAGAAGCTCCTGTAACAGGAGGACAACATAAAGCTGAGAGTGGCAATATCTCTATATTTGCTGGAGGAAAAAGAAAAATTTTTAATCGTGCATTACCTATATTATCTAAAATTGGTTTTAGAATTCTCTATTGTGGAAAAATTGGCAATGCATCTACTTTAAAAGTAGTTACCAACTTCCTTGCTTCAGTAAATTTATTATCATTAGGAGAAGCTCTAATGGTTTGTAAAAAATATGGAGTAAAACTTAACACTGCTTTTCAAGGTATAAAGATAAGCTCAGGAAATAGTTTTGTTCATGAAACAGAATCTCAAGTAATTCTAAACGGTTCCTATGATATTGGTTTTACTATGGATCTGGTCTGTAAAGATGTTAATTTATTTGAAAAAACTTCTAAAAAAATGAGAATACCTACTGAAATCAGTCCTTTATTAGTTAGAGTATTCAAACACGGTAAAAAAAAGTATGGAAATAAATCCTTTAGTACTAGTATTGTAAAAATATTAGAAGATAAATGTGGTATTTCTTTAAGAGCTAAAGGATTTCCTTCTAAATTAAAAGATTTAGAAAAAAGAAAAAATGGAATAGAGATAAAAAGTTAATAATGATTCAAAAAAAAGATTTTAGTCCAACAGTAAAAAAATTAAGAGATGTTCCTATGGATCATATAGAAAATTCCTCTCTTTTTAACAGTTATTTAAAAACAAAAACTTTTTCAAAAATTTATGACCAAATGTTATGGGGAGAAGGTCCATGTTATATTCCGCATCTTGATATGCTTGTATGGAGCGATAATCCAAATAATAGAATGTTAAAACTTTATAATAATAAAGTTACCGAATTCCGCAATCCTTCTAATTTTTGTAATGGAAATACTTTAGATAATGAGGAAAATTTAATTTCATGCTCACATGGAGGTAGATGTTTATATAAAACTGATGATGATATGAATGTTTCTATAATAATTGATTCTTATTTTGAAAAAAAATTTAATTCACCTAATGATGTTGTTGTAAAATCTGATAATACTATATGGTTCACTGATCCACCCTATGGAATTTTATCAGATTATGAAGGATATAAAGGTGATCAAGAATATGGAGGGTGTTACGTTTTTAAGTATAATCCAAAAAATAACAAATTAGATGTTGTCACTAAAGAACTTGATCGCCCTAATGGTATTGCTTTTTCTCATGATGAAAAAAAATTATATATTGCAGATACAGGAGAAAATATAAAACATTTATATGTTTATGACTTAGACGATAATGATAACCTGATTAATAAAAAGTTAATTTATGATTTTAAACCTTTTTTTTCTGATGGTTTTAGATGCGATCAAAATGGTAATATTTGGACAAGTGCTGGCAAGGGTATTAAATGTTTTAATCCTGAAGGCGAAATTATAGGTCAATTACTAGTTCCTGAATTAGTTTCTAACTTAGAATTTGGAGGTAAAGAAGGTAATATTCTCTATGTTACTGCTACATCATCACTTTACAGTATAGAATTAAATCAAATTGGAGCAAAATACATTAATGGATAAAAAGTTAGTTAATATGAAATGTCAACCGTGTTCTGGTAAAACGCAAAAGTTGGATACTAATGAAATTTCTTCAAATCTAATAAAAATTAATAATTGGAACACAAATAATGAAAAAGAGATGATTTTTAAAAAATTTGAATTTAAAGATTTTAAAAAAGCATTAGATTTTACTAATCAAATTGGAAGTATTGCAGAAATAGAAGGGCATCATCCTGATATATCTATAGGTTATGGTTATTGTTTGGTAATGATACACACACACGCTATTAAGGGTTTATCAATAAATGATTTTATTCTAGCTTCTAAGATAGATTTAATTAAGCAATGATTTTTATTTTTTCCTAATTTTTCAACAAAAATCGATACAAATAAAAAAGTTATTATTATTAATTTATTATGATATTATAACTCAAAGGAATTTATTATGAATACTTTGATCAAATTTTTTACAATATTTATATTATTTTTTAGTTCAAATTTATTTGCCGAAAATAATTATATTAATATAAGCTATGGTATAACCGCACATGATCTTCCTGTAACTGCCACTAGAGGAACAATCACTAAAGATGACGATGATGAAGGTTTTATAGTTTCAGCAGGAGCTTTACTTGGTGACAGTTGGGGCATTGATGTAATGTATTATGACCTTGGATCTTCAAGTTTTAAGGTAGATGCATTGGATATTATCAAAATTGACAATGTAGATTATGAAGCCCAATCTGGTGGAACAATTACAAATGATATATCAGGATATGGTATTGGTTTAATAGGAATTTCCAATACAGATGTTATTTCTTTTTATATCAAAGCAGGAATTCATTCTTGGGATAAATCTGGCAGCACTACCATTCTAGATAATGATAATGCATTTGCCGGTAGTTTCTATAATGAAGGAATAGGTGGCTACGGCGGATTAGGTATTGGTTTCAATGTATTAGAAAATATTACACTTAATATATCTTATGATATTATAGGGTTATCTAATAACGCACAATTTGATAATTCTTCTTCAATATTTGCTGGCGGACTAATAGCTAAATTTTAATTTTTAAAAAATTTTATAAGCTCATTATAATAATGAGCTTATTTTTTAATTTTAAGCAACTTTGTTTATTAAATTATCTGAAAAAATTTTTTTTTGATCTTGAGTCCAATTTTCTATCATTTTAGTATAACCAATTGATAATTTATAATTTTTTACTCTTTTATCTTGACTAGAAGTAATTTTCTCAAAATATCCTAATTCTACTGCCTCATTTAAGATAGATTGTATGGTAGACCTAGAGCCTAATCTTTTTGGAATTATTATACATATTTTTTCATATGAAATTAGTGTATTTTTAAATGTGTTAATTCCAACTTCTAATGAAATTGCAAAATGTAATAATGATGAAAAAAAGAAATGATTTTCATCTTTTGTTTTCTGATTGAGATAAATACTATCTTTTATTTGGGTAAGTATATTACTGTAATCTTTCATTTTATATGTTAATATTTTTAAAATATTGATTACTATTTTAAATTATAGGTTTAAATTAATATTAATAAATATCACTATTTTAACGATAAATTAGTAAATTTAAAATTATTCTAATTATATTATTCAATAAAATAACCTACTTCTCCTTTAGTTAATTTGCATAGATCATAAAAATTTATACCAAATACAACGTAGGGATGTCCAGCAGCCGCATAAATCATTTTAAATCTAGCTAAATTTTTATCTATTAATATTTTATTCATTGAGTTTATGTGAGCAACAGGAGATACACCTCCAATAGAAAAACCAGTTATTTTTTTACATTCATCTGCACTGGCTTTTATTATTTTACTGTCAATTAAATTTGAAAGTTTTTTTATAGATATATATTTGTCTCCAGAAACTAAACATAAAAAAAAATCATTATTTAGATTTTTAAATAGTAAACTTTTAACAATAGCTCCAACTTCTTTTTTTAATGCTTTTGCTGCATCTTTTGCAGTTCTAGCACTTTCATCTAAAGTAATAAGATTTATATTATTATCATATTTATTTAAAAATTCTTTTACTCTAATAACACTTTTTCTTTCTAATAAATTCGACATATTTAGTTTAAATTGTTTATAAATAATTATATACAATTAATTGAATTATCAATTCTTATATAAAATAATTAGAAATAATGAATACTATAAATAATTTTAAACCTTTTCAAACTATACTTGGTTATGACTTATTAAATGAAATTAATAATTTTGTTTCCCCTAAAACATGTATTGTAACTATGCAAGATTTGTGGATAAAGTTTAAACTAAATTTAGATAATTTTAATAATGTTTATTTTGTTTCATCATTAGAAGAAAAAGATTTAGAAAAACAAATAAATGAATTTAGTAATTATGATACGATTATTGGACTTGGAGGAGGTCAAGCAATAGATATTGCAAAATATTTTTCTTGGAAATGTAATTTAAGATTATTTCAATTCCCTACATCTTTATCAGTAGATGCTGTTTTCGGTCATAGATCGGGTATCAGAAGAAATAATATAGTTAATTACATAGGATGGGCAATCCCTGAATGTGTTTTTATTGATTATGAAATTATTCAACAAGCCCCAAAAATTTTTAATTATTCTGGAATAGGAGATATTCTATGTTTTTATACAGGAGTTCTAGATTGGAAATACGCAGATAATATAAATAAATGTGAAAACAAATGGAAATATGATCAAGATCTTGCTGCAAAATCTTTAAGCTATGTAGATGAACTCTTAGATAATACTGAAAATATAAAAAAAATAAATAAACAAGGAATTGATACAATTGTTAAAGCTCATCAATGGGGTGGAAATTCATTCTTTTCTAGCGGATGGAATCCCAGACATATTGAAGGTATTGAGCATTTTTTTTTCTACAATCTTGAATTGATAACTAAAAAAAAATTTGTACATGGGCAACCGGTTTGTCTTGGCTTTATATTAGGTTGCTTATTGCATAATAAGTATGAAAAAAGATTTATTGATTTTTTTAAAAAATTACAGTTTGATATAAGACCAGAAGCTATGAATATTACATGGTCTGATATTGATTCTACTTTAAAATCGTTAAATGATTTTGTTATAAAAAATGAATTATGGTTTGGTATTGCAAATAATTTTTCTTATAGAAATGATATTTTTTTCAAATTAAAAGAAAGTGTTGAAAATATTTATTAAAAATTATTTATATTTTTTTTATATCACAACACTTTCTCATATGTTGCTAAGTTTGTGTATCTATCATTCATTCTTAATTGAACATTGATAAAATTTTTTAAAGTGTGCACTAAAATTTTCTTTATGTTTTCTAATAATCCTTTAGTAAAGATTTTTTTTAAGTAGAATCAATCAAATTTTACACCTGAAAATTTCTGTAAATTTACAAGTTTGGATGTAATGAGCATTGAAATAACAACTAAAGCTATAGCAAATATACCAGCGGCTGCTGCTGTAGGTTCAAATGTGTATCTTAGAGACCAATATAAGGCAATAGGTAGTGGAGTGTTGTTTGGTGTAGCCATAAATAAGGAAACATCAAATTGGCCGAAAGAAACTATAAAAGCGAAAACCGAACCAGCCATTACTCCATTACTAATATTTGGTAAAGTCACTTTTCTAAAAGCAGTCAATGGAGAAGCTCCTAAACTTCTAGCTGCTTGTTCTAGATTTAAATCAAAATTGAATAAAGATGCTGAAACTGTTCCTATAACATAAGGCATGGTTACTAACATATGAGCAATAACCATTCCTGGATAAGATCTTGCTAGACCTATATCTGTTGAAACATAAAATATGTATAAGGCTAATCCAAGAACAATACCTGGTAATATCAAAGGAGATAAAAATAATGCCCTTAGAAGTTGAACGCCAGGAAAATTAAATCTTGTAATGAATATTGCAGCTAAAGTTCCAAATATTGTTGATAAAGCCATAACAATTAAAGCTAAACCAAAACTAAATAAAAATGCTGATAAGAATTCTTCACTTTTAAAAAAAGCAAAAATCCATCTTAAGGATAAACCTTTTGGAGGAAATGTTAAATGATCACCAGAGTTCAAACCTGTTAACACAACTATGAAAACTGGTATTAGTAGGATTGACAGAGCTATACCAGATCCAAACTTAATTAAGAATCCTAATTCATTTACTTCTTTTAATTTTTTTTTACTCATGCTCTTCCACCACCAATTCTTATTGCAACTTTTTGATAAACAATAACAGATATCAGACTAGTGCAAAACAATACTACTGCAATCGCTGACCCAAACTGCCATTTACCCATTTCAGCAATTTGTTGATATACATGAAGTGGCATAACCATAACTTTCCAACCTCCCATTAATGCTGGCACTATGTATGAGCTTATTGAAATTGCAAAAACTAGTAATGTTCCAGCCAAAATACCTGGCATTGAAAGAGGGATAATTATTTTCCAAAATGCTTGATTGGGAGTTGCTCCTAAGCTTCTACTTGCTTCAACTACAGCTGGAGAAATACCTCTTATTATTCCAATTAAAGAAAGAATCATAAAAGGTAATGAAAATTGCACAAGACCTATTAAGACACCTAATTTATTATACATTAAACCGATAGGCTTCTCTATAATTTTGAAATACATTAAGGCACCATTAATTAATCCATTATCACCTAATAAAACCATTAAACCAAACAATCTTATAACCATGTCAAGTTGCATAGCACATAAAACTAAGATCATAAGAAAGGTATTTCTTGCAACGTTTTCAGTTTTTGCAATTAGATAAGCTAGAGGATATCCTATAACAAGAGTGATTAAAGATGATAATGCAGCGAGGCTAACAGATGTAACTGCAGCATTAAAATATAGCGATCTATTATAAATTCTTATAAAACTTTTAAAGGTCCATTCACCTTGCAATGATAAGACACCTGTTACTGGTTTATCAAAAGCTAAAACAAATAAACTTACAACAGGAATAATAAAAAAAATGATAAATAAAATTAATGCAGGAAGAACTAACAGAACTGGTCTATAGGTGTAAAAAAATTTTAAAAAGTTTTTATTATCTTTAGTATCATCCATATTATTTTATATCTTCAATTGGTGTATAGTCAAATGGCAAACCAAATGCCCTTGGGCCAAATAAACTCAGTGCTTTATCTGTACGCATAATTGGAGGCACAGAAACACCTACTATTTTAATTCGTTGACCATATCTTAAACCATCAGTTGTTATCGGTTCTCCTGTTTCACTATCTAAAGCACAAATCAAATCTGGGACCATTGCTAATATTTTTATATCATTAATTTTTGCATAGGAGAATTCATTTTGAAATTCTACTAACAAGGTATCCTTATTATCTAAACTTTTTAAATACATTTTTCCTCTAGTCCATCCATTTACTGTTTCTCTTAGCAAGTCATCAATTTTACCAGTAAACAAAAGTTTCCCAACTCTTGGAGGATTACTTCTACTCATGTATCTAATTATTTCTTCTATAGGATCATTTTTTTCATTACGCGCCTTTTGAATTAGTGATCCAATTTCAAATGATAGTTTAATAGTATTATGAACTGATGTTTCTTTGATTTGTTTAGCTGTCATTGGATAGCAAGCTACCTGACAAATACCTCCCATTCGTACACATACAGCTCTTGATAACCATTCTCCTGAACTACTGTTTCTGGAATTAAATATTCCAGTCTCGTAAAAATCGTTAATAACTACCAATGGGTTAATATCAACATCTCCTACATTATAAGTTACCATTTGTAATTCAGGAAAAGCTCTTCCCATACCGTCTGCATCTATTACTGGTAATCCAGATAATGCTCCAACAACTAGAGGTAAAGTAGCATTTACTCCTCCAGCTTCAATTGGCATAATTGCATTAAATTTTTTTCCAACAATTTCTTCAACTTTTTTCATAGCTTCAAAGGAAGTCAATCCATTCGGTGCTTTTTCACCGAAAACTGTTGGTGCTCCCATTGTTAAAACATTACAAGCAAAAGTATCATCACTTATTTCATCCGGACTTATTATTTTTACTTTTTTACCTAGCTCAAGTTGATGTTTAAGCATAAGTTTTCCTATATATGGATCTCCACCCCCTCCAGTTGCTAAAAATGCAGTACCTCTTGCAAGATCTTCTAAATTATCTAGATTTAGTTCTATCATTAAAAAATATCTCCCACAGCTTTTGCATGAATTCTTACAGATCCTGATGGAAGATAACTTAATGGTATTTCTTCTAGTTCTATAATATTTATTGTTTCTTCAATTGCTCCTGCCTGTAAAGCTCGTTTAATTGCATCATTTTTCGCATTTTCAATTGATTGTTCTCTCCCCATTTCAGAATAAGAGTAAATTTTATCTATTTCTCCGCCAGCTTGGGCTAAAGATGCGCCAATAGCATTTGCCACATCTGAATGTTCAGGTATCAAAACTTCACTCGCTCCTTTAAGACTTCCTTGAACTAAAATACTACCTCCACCTACAAGTATTACAGGAACATCTTCTTTGTTGAGTTTAACTCTATCAATTCCTTCTTCAATCATTCTTTTTATTTCAATTTTAGATTTGTTAATTAAATCTTGATTTAAATTTACGACTAAATTTTTATTACCAAAATCTGCATCACCAGCAGCTATAGTTATATCTGAAGTTGTTATTGTGCTACCTCCAAAAATTAACGACTCTTTATCTAGTTTAAATCCAACTGAATCAGGGCCAATTGATACAAAACCATCTATTTCTCGAACAATACTTCCTCCACCTAAACCAATAGAAACTAAATCAGGCATTCTAAAATTTGTTCTAACCCCTCCTATGTCTACTGGTATAGAAGACTCTCTTGGAAATCCTTCTTTTATGACCCCAAAGTCAGTTGTAGTTCCACCAATATCAACAACTATAGCATTTGTTTTTTTAGATAGAAATCCTGCACCTCTCATACTGTTTGTTGGTCCAGATGCAAAAGTTAATACTGGATAATTTTTTACAATATCAGCTGACATCAATGTCCCATCATTTTGACTAACATAAAAAGGACTATTTATATTAAGTTGTTTTAAAGCATCTTTGAATGAAGTAATTACTTTATCAGCTAATCTACCTAATGAAGAATTCATTATAGTAGCGTTTTCTCTTTCAATAAAACCTACTCTACCAATTAAATGTGACATTGTAATTATTGAATCAGGATTATGTTTCTGAATGATTTTAGCAGTTTCAATTTCTTGCTTTTCATTAATAGGTGAAAAAACACATGAAATTGAAATATACTTTAATTTTTTTTGTTTTATTTCTTTAGCTACTTTTTCTATTTCTTGAGAAGACCAGTCACCTAAAAATCTTCCATCAAATTCATAACCACCTGATACAATCCAAAAATTTTCACCAATTATTTTTCTTAAATTATTTGAAAAATCAATACAAGGTGGAACACTTACTGTTGCCGGATATCCTAGTCTTACTATAGCAACTTGTTCCAATCTTTTGTTTTCAACAAATGCGTTTGTAAATTGAGTAGTGCCTATCATAACTGACTCAATATCTTTTGAGTTTGTTTTATTTTTTTCTAAAATTTTTGAAACAGCATTAATTATTCCTAACCCTGGCTCTTCAGTGGTAGCTGATTTATAACCATCCACAACATCTCGACCACTCATTAATACAGCGTCTGTATTTGTTCCTCCTACATCAACACCTATTCTAAACATATCAACAATCACATTATTCAGAATATATATTTTTAAGCAACAATTTATTGAATAAATTAAAGATTGATATTTAAGATTATTGATATTTAAAATGTGTATTTATATATAAAATACTTGTTTTCCGCTAATTATCTTACTTTTTGTAATAATTTTTCTCTTTTACTTTTTTTAAAGCTATATAATTACCTTGATTTTTTTCCTCTTAAGTATAGATTTTTAATTTATTGGGAGGTAGACTGATGACTAAAAAAAAGAAAACAAAACTTAACAATAGTAGAAGAAAATTTATAAAAACTTCTGCAATGTTAACTGCTGCTTCAGCTTTACCATTATTTAATATCAACCATGCTTGGTCTCAAGATGTTGTCTTTGATGGAGAGCCTTTTGATGCAGGTGGTGCTGAATTAAAACTTGGAGAATGGGGTGGCTTCTGGGAAGAATTCATGAGAGATGCATTTATAAATGATTTTGAATCAAGATATAATTGTACAATTTCTTATGATGGTGCTTGGCCATGGTTTCCTAAATTTATAGCTGGAGGTGAAAAAAATCCTGCTTATGATATTTGTAACTGGAATATTCCAGAAATGGTTAAAACAGCAAACTCTGGAGATTTTTTTATGTCGCCAGATGAAATTGCTTCTTCAATTCCAAATGGTAAAAATGTTTGGGATTTTGCAAAAGCAACTGGTGTTGGCTTAACATGGGCTTTTGGTCAATATTGTTACGTTTATCGCAGCGATATGATTGATCCAGGTATTACTGATTTTAAGCAGTTCTGGGAAGATAGATTTTCTGGAATGAGAGGAACTTATATCACTTCGAATACTCTTCAAATGGTATTTTTCTTAGCTTCTTGTCAAGCATATGGAAAAGATGCTTATGACTTAGAAGCAGGATATGAAGCTATGAAGAATGCAATGCCAGCTAAAATTTCAGATTTTACTGGAAATATGCAAACTTTAGTTGAAAGAGGTGAAGTACAAATAGGTGTTCAATGGGAGGGAGAAGTTTATCTTCAAATGGATAAAGGTATTCCTGTAGCACCTTTTATTTGGGAACATCAGAAACCTTTACTTACTCAGACACATACAGTAAGTAAATATTCTGATCCAGTTCAAAAAAAACTAGCCTTAGCTTATGTTAATGAAAAGCTTGATCCAAAATTTATGAATAAAGCAGGAGAAACTTTTTATTTAAGGCCTACAATTAAGAATGCTCAATTACCTGAGCTTCTAACTTCTAAAGGTGTTACTAATGATGCTAATGCTTTAGATGGTCTTCATACACCTGATTGGTCTTTCTATTTAGAAAATGAAGATGATATTGTTGAAACTTGCAACGAAATTTTTGCAAGCTAATTTATTTTTCATTAGCCAGTTAAACTAAATAACTGGCTAATGATAACGTATTCTTTATGTTTGATGTAAGTATAAAAAATTTGACAAAAAAATTTGATGATAATATTGCTGTCAATGATGTCAGTTTCAAAATCAATGCAGGCGAGTTTTTTTCAATATTAGGACCCTCTGGTTGTGGTAAAACAACAACTTTAAGAATGATAGCTGGATTTGTTATGCCGACAAATGGAGAAATATTTATTGGAGATAATGATATAACTTATCAAGCACCAGAAAAAAGAAATATAGGTTTTGTTTTTCAAAACTATGCAATTTTTCCACATATGAATGTATTTGATAATATATCTTTTGGATTAAAAATGCGTTCAATTGAACAAAAAACAATAAATGAAAAAGTAAAAAAAGCTCTAAATCAAGTCAATTTAAATGGTTATGAAAGAAGATATCAAAGAGAACTCTCTGGAGGAGAACAACAAAGAGTAGCACTTGCTAGAGTTTTAGTAACTGAACCTCAAATACTTCTTTTAGATGAACCATTAAGTGCTCTTGATAAGAAATTAAGAGAGGAAATGAAAATATGGATTAAAGAACTGCAAAAAAAATTAAAAATAACAACTGTATATGTTACTCATGATCAATCTGAAGCTTTGACCATGTCTGATAGAATTGCCATAATGAACGAAGGTTATATATCCCAAATTGGTTCACCAACTGAAATTTATGAAAAACCAAATAATGTTTTCGTTGCAGATTTTATAGGAACATCTAATTTTATTAATCTTAAAACAGTCTCAAGTAATTCTGATAAATCTACAGTTATATTTGCAGATAAAGAATTTAATATACAATCTCTTTATAATGGAGACTCTAAATGTATTTTAAGACCAGAGCATCTTATTATTAACCCATCAAATTCAGACAAATTAGTTACATCTGAAGGCAGAATAAAGATAATATCTTATCAAGGTTCACTTATTAAATATATTATAGAAATAAATGATCAAACTTTAACTGCAGAATTTTCAAATAGTTTAAATTTAGAACAACTTAATGAAGGTGATAAAGTTAAGGTAGGCTTTAATCCAAATAGTCTTGTAATTATTAAGGAGTAAAAATGCAAATAGGGGTTGATGTTGGTGGAACTAATACAGATGGAATAATCCTATCAAATGGAAAAGTTTTAGTATCAGAAAAAACTACAACAACTGAAGATGTTGGTGATGGTGTTTTCAATATTATTCAAACTGTTTTAAAAAAAGGAGATATTTCTCCAAATAAAATTTCAAGTGTTATGATTGGAACTACACATTTTACCAATGCATTAGTAGAGAGAAAAAAACTACAACAAATCGCTGCAATCAGGTTAGCCTTGCCAGCAGCTGATAGTCTAGAACAAATGATTGGATGGCCAAAAGATTTAGTTTCCAATTTAAATCCAATTAAATATTTTGCTAAAGGTGGCTATGAAGTTGATGGACGTGAAATATCCAAATTAGATAAAGATGAAATAATAAAAATTGCAGAGGAAATAGCTAATAAAAATTATACTAATATTGCAATTAATTCTGTTTATTCTCCTTTGAATTCTGAAATGGAATTAGAAGCGAATGAGATTATTAAAAAAATTATTCCAAATTCAAATATATCCCTATCTCATTCAATTGGTAAAGTAGGTTTAATTGAAAGAGAAAATGCTACAATTATAAACGCAGCATTAACAAATTTAGCCGAAGAAATTGTTGAGTCTTTTAAAAATGCATTGAAAAAATTAGAAATTAATGCTCCATTATATATTAGTCAAAATGATGGAACATTAATGAAACCAGATAAGGTAAAACAGTATCCTGTATTAACTTTTGCTTGTGGCCCAACAAACAGCATGAGAGGAGCTGCATATCTTTCTGGTATCGAAGATTCTATTATTGTTGATATTGGAGGAACAACATCTGATATTGGTTATATTAAATCGGGTTTTCCTAGACAATCAGCCATAGCTACAGATGTAGGAGGGGTTAGAACAAATTTTAGAATGCCAGATATTATTTCAATTGGTTTAGGAGGAGGTTCTTTAATCCGAGAAAACGGTAATTTAGTTGGACCAGACAGTGTTGGTTTTAGATTATCTGAGAAAGCACTAGTATTTGGAGGTGATACATTAACTGCAACAGATATTGCAGTAAAACATTATGATTTAGATATTGGAGATAAATCTCTCGTTAATAATCTTGATGATTCAATTATCAAAAATGCAAAAAAAGAAATTACTAGATTATTAGAAGATGCTGTTGATAAAATGAAAACTAGTTCTGAGAAAGTTCCAGCTGTATTTGTTGGTGGTGGAACTATTCTAAATCGAGAAAACTTAAATGGTATTTCAGAATTAGTGATTCCAGATAATTTTGCGGTAGCAAACGCTGTCGGCGCTGCTCTTGGACAAGTAAGTGGTGAAGTTGATAGGGTTTTTCATTATGATAATTTAGGAAGAGATAAAACTATTGAATTAGCAACTGAGGAAGCCAAACAACTAGCTAAAGATGCTGGTGCAAAAGAATCTAGTATTGAGATAAATGAAATAAACGAAAATCCTCTTGCGTATTTACCAGGAAAATCTGTTAGATTACAAATAAAAGCAATTGGTGACTTGGAGAATTATTAAAATGGAAAAATTAACATTAGATAAAATAGATGACTTTTTAAGAGGAACTGCTTTCCTTGGTACAGGTGGAGGAGGTAACCCATACGTTGGTGGGTTAATGCTTCGTCAAGAATTAGAAAAAGGTTTTGAACCAAAATTAATAAAAGGTGATGAAGTTGCCGATGATGATTTAGTTTTGCCAATTGCAAACATGGGAGCCCCAACTGTACTTGTTGAAAAATTGCCAAATGCAAAATCTGCTGTTAAGGCTTTGAGAAAGATGGAAGAATTAATGGGAAAAAAATGTAAGGCACTTATAGCAGCTGAAGCTGGAGGTATAAATGGCACATTACCTTTTATCGTAAGTGCCTATACTGGATTGCCAGTTATTGATGCTGATGGAATGGGTAGAGCTTTTCCTGAATTACAAATGTGTACATTTGGAGTTTATGGAGTTAATTGCTCGCCAGTAATTGTTAGAGACGAAAAAGATAATGAAATGATTGTTAATGCTGAAAATAATCACGCTTCTGAAATGTTTGCTAGAGTAATTTGTATGCAAATGGGAACTAAATCAGAAATATGTTTATATCCAATGACTGGAAAGCAAATGAAAGAAACATCAGTGCATCACACAGTGACATTGGCATATGAAATAGGAAAATCTATAGGTGATGCAAGAGATAAAGGAACAGATCCTTTGGATGGTATAGTAGAGTACTTTAAAAATAGTTTTGATAAAAGATTTTGTAAATTGTTATTTCAAGGTAAAGTTACTGATTTACTTCGAGAAACTACAGATGGGTGGGCAAGAGGTGAAGTTAAAATTACTTCTTTAACTGACCCTAATGAAAACATTCTAGTAAAATTACAAAATGAATTTTTAATTGCACTGAAAAATGGCAAACCATTAGCAATGGTACCTGATTTAATTTGTTTAGTTGATCTTGAAAATGCAGAACCAATTACCGCTGAAGATGTAAAATATGGACAAAGAGTCAATGTAATCGGAGTGAGTGTACCACCTAATATGAGAACAAAAGCTGCTCTTGATACATTTGGACCAGTGCCTTTTAAAGTTTTTGATAAATATATTCCAATTGAGGAGATTAAATAATGTCAATTAATGTAAGAGTAGTAACTCCAATCACAACAAAAGGTTTTAGGAAAGAATCAGATTTTTCTGAAATTGGAAAAGGTGATTTTGTAGTTACTCATTCACAAATAGATATTGGACCTGCATCGATTGAGACTGAATTTGATGAGGCTATGTGCCAACCAGATACTATCTTAAAAATTGTTGATGCTGAGAATGAAG
>PTKX01000023.1 GCA_002938195.1 Alphaproteobacteria bacterium MarineAlpha5_Bin7
ATCATCAGTAACAAAAACTTCACCATGTTGATAGGGACTCATAGTACCTGGATCCACATTAAGATAAGGATCAAGCTTTCTAATTCTTACCTTGAATTTTCTAAGTTGAAGAAGTGAAGCGATTGCCGCAGAAGCTAAACCTTTGCCTAATGAAGATGATACACCGCCCGTAATAAAAACATAATGCATTACGGAATACGCTGTTACATAATATTAACAACTATATCAAGAAATTAAAATTAATTGTTTTCAGGAATTGATGGCTCATTTCCTACTTCACTGCTGTTTTCAGATGAATTAACACTTGGAAGGGATTCTAAAATATTTTTGTCCGATCCCACAGATGCAGAAATTGTAAGGATAACACTCATAATCATAAATAATGTAGCTGTTAATGCTGTTAATCGAGATAACAAATTAGCAGAACCTCTTGCTGACATCAAACCACCTAAGTTACCGCCTCCACTGAGACCAAGACCTTCATTATCTGAACCCTGGAGTAAAACAAAAATAACCAGAAGTATGGCTAGGATCAATTGAATTATAATTAAAATTGTCATTAAAAAGTCTTATATTTAAGTAATTTTGTTATTCAAGAGGAATATTAGATATATAAAATTTTTTTAAATTCATCAAATATTACTGAAGCACCTCCAATTAAAGTCCCATCAACATTTGTTAATTGGATAATTTCCTTGAAATTAGAGGATTTTACTGAACCTCCATACAATATTTTGTAATCTTTAGATGTTTTTATATCTTTTTTAATAAATTGATGGATATAGTCTATTTCTTCTAAAGAAGGAGTTAAACCAGTTCCGATCGCCCAAATAGGTTCATAAGCAATAATAGTATTGTTTTTATTAGCATTTTCAGGAACACTTTCATTTATTTGCTTTTCGATTATTTCTCTAGTTTTATTTAAGTTTTTTTCTTCTAAAGTCTCTCCTACACAGATTATAGGATGAATATTAAAATTTATGCAATTTGAAGATTTTTTAGAAACTTCAAAGTTTTGTTCATTCAACAATTTTCTTCTTTCAGAATGTCCCACTATACAAAAATTACAATTTAAATCTTTTAACATTTTTGCACTAATATTTCCGGTGAAGGCACCTTCATCAAATTGGGAGCATTCCTGGCCTCCAAAATAAAAGTTGTTTAGTTGATCTCTAAACCTTTGAAGATAAACAAATGGAGGACAAATGATCCTACAAGTAGATTCTTCCAAATTTTCTAATAAAGCCAATTTTTCTGAAAAATCGTTAATAAACTTAATTGAACCATTCATTTTCCAGTTAGCTACAATAATTTTCCTATATTTTTCTAAATCAAGCATAATTTAATTTCCTTTATAGAAAGTATTATTATAGAAGCAAGATCATTATGTTTAGAACTATAGGAAAGTCTAAAATTGCAATATTACTTGCTATTTTGTTTGGAATAAGTTTGTTCTTTTTTAGAGGAGGTTCGAGATATTCCAATATTTTTAATTCAGACAACGTTGTTGCAAATATATCTGGGACACAAGTTTCTACAACTAAATTTAATAGAACTTTGCAGATGAATATTAATCAATTCAATCAAATGCTTGGGCAAAAAATGACAGGTGATGAAATTAGATCATTGCAAATACATTCATTAGCTCTAGGAGCATTAATAAATGATGCAGTGTTTGAAAATGAATATGATAATAAAAAATTTATACTAGATGAGTCCATTATAGCTATTAAAACAAAAGAAAAAATTCCTCAACTCTATGATAAAAGTAACAAGTTAAATGATGCATTTCTCAATCAATTTTTGCAACAACAACAACTTAAAATTGAAGACATTGTTCAAATCATAAATTTTGAAACCAGAAATGAATTATTTAATGAAACTTTTTTTAATATTAATTATCCTAAAATTTTCAACGACAAAATTTTACAATATGATAATCACAAAAGAAAAGTTCAGTACCTAGAAATATCTCTTGATAATATTAATCTAGATTCTATTCTAAATGACTCAAATTTTGATATAGAGAAAGCTCTGCAAAATTATTATCAAGAAAATACTATGCAATATATGTCTAAAGAAGAAAGAAATGTTGAATATATTATTGTTAATAAAAATGATTATATAAATGAATTTTCACCTACAGATTTTGAAATAAAAGAATATTTTGATGAAAATAAGAATCTATTTTTTGAAAACGAAAGAAGAAGCTTTATACAATTTAATTTTAAAGATTTGAATGATGCAAAAACTTTTAAAGATAATATTTATATTTATGATTCTGTAGAAGAAATAAAAAATTATGCTAGTCAAAATAACATAGAGTATAATATCTTTGGAGACCTTTACTACGAAGACATGTTGGATGAAATAGCAAAAGTTCTTTTTTCTCTTGATTTAAATCAAAAGTCAGAAATTATTGAAACTACTTTAGCAAAGCATTTAATTGTATTAACAAATATTAAACCAGCTGCGGAAGCAGAATTAAATAATGTAAGAGACGAGATATATAATTCAATAACAGAAGTAGAGACAAAAAATTTCTTTGAAGATTTAAAAGAAAATATTAATCAAAGTATTTTAGACGGACAATCTTTACAGGAATTATCCAAAAATTGGGGATTAAATAATATTAAAAACGTAAAAAAATTATCTAAAGATTTTAAAAATTATGAAGAAAAAGAAAAAGATTTTTATAAAAGTCTTATTTCTAATAGCTTCTCTGCAAATAAGGATTTTATAAGTGATATTATTAATTTAGATTCTGATACTTTTTATATATTTAATGTAACCAAAATAGAACCTTCTAAAATAATTGAATACAGCGCTATAAAAGATAATGTTGAAAAAGATTGGCAGATTGCAAAAAAAATAAGTGAAATGGAAAAAAAATTATTAGAAAACAAAGAAAATATTAATCTTCTTAATGAATTTAAAAATATTTATAATTCTGAAATTTATGAATTAGAAGTATCAAAAAATTCTGATATTTTGCCTAGAAATCTCATTAATAAAATTTTTGAAGAGAAAAAATATTCGAATATACAAGCTTACAATAATAATAAAATATTTGTAGCTAATATTAACGATATTATTATTGATAATAGTAAAGAGAGTCAAAATAGCACTACTCTTCTCAATGATATTAGAGGTAGTTTTGGAAATGAGTTAATGCAAAATGTCAAAATATCTACAAATGATAATCTTATAAATGCTATTATAAATAGATATTAATGCTTAAAATTGAAAAAGAACTTTTTATAAAAAAATATAATAAAAATATTCCGCAAATTGTTAAACACCAATTTATAGCTGATACTGAAACTCCTGTATCTGCTTTATTAAAAATTTTTAATAAAGAAAAATATTCTTTTTTATTAGAATCTGTTGAAGGAGGAGAACAAAGAGGTAGATTTTCACTTCTTGGAGGATATCCTGACTTAATTTGGAGAGTGCATAAAGGAAAAGCTAAAATTGAAAAATTAGATAAAAATATAGACATAACTGAATTAGATAAAACTGATCCCATAAATTCTTTAAAAAAATTACTTAATTTTTCCAAAATAAAAGATAATAACAAGGATGTCCCCTATCCTGTTTTAGTCGGTTATCTAGGATATCCTATGATTAAATACATGGAAAATATCTCTTTAAAAAATCCTGACACATTGAACATACCAGAATCAGTTATGATAAGACCCAAATTAGTAGCGGTATTTGACAATATTAAAGATACTATAAATATAATGACATCAGTATATCCTTCAAAAAATATTAGTGCATCAAAAGCTTTTAATAATGCAAAAACTATTATCTCAAATGTTAATTCAAAATTACAAAAAGAGATTAAAAAAAGCAATTTTATTTCTAAAAAATTAAAAAATAAAATAGTATTTAAATCTAATTATACAAAAAAAGAGTATTATAAAATAGTAGCAAAAGCAAAATCATATATTAAAAATGGAGACATTTTCCAAGTTGTTACATCACAAAGATTTGAAGCTAGATATGATTTAGACACGAATACGTTATATAGATCATTGCGTAGACTTAATCCCTCTCCTTTTTTAGTTAATTTAAATTTAAATAATTTTGGTCTAGTAGCCTCAAGTCCTGAAATATTAGTGAGATTGCGAAATAAAAAAATAACTATTCGTCCAATTGCTGGTACAAGAAAAAGAGGTAAAAATACAAAAGAAGACAAAAAATTATCAAAAGATTTATTAAAAGATCAAAAAGAATTAGCTGAACATTTAATGCTATTGGATCTTGGAAGAAATGATGTGGGGAGAGTATCAAAGGTTGGTTCAGTAGAGGTTACTGAAAAAATGATAATTGAATATTATTCTCACGTAATGCATATTGTTTCAAATGTAGAAGGTATAATATCTGGTAAAAATAATGCGATAGATGCTCTGATTTCGGGATTTCCTGCTGGCACTGTATCTGGAGCGCCAAAAATTAGAGCTATGGAAATAATTGAAGAGCTTGAAAATCTTAATAGAAGTTTTTATGGTGGTGCCATGGGATATTTTGATTCAAATGGCGATATGGACACATGTATTAGTCTAAGAACAGGTTTAATTAAAAATAAGAAATTGTATATTCAGGCAGGTGGAGGAATTGTGCATGATTCTAATCCACAAAAAGAGTTTCAAGAAACAATAAATAAAGCCCAGGCTCTAATTAAAGCTGCTGAAAATTCTTATAATATTTCATAAAATGATAATACTAATAGATAATTATGACAGTTTTACCTTTAATATTTACCATTACTTTGGAGAAATTGGAGCAAAGATACAAGTTTTTAGAAACGATAAAATATCTGTAGAAGAAATAAAAGAAATCAAACCTGAAGCAATAATTTTATCACCTGGACCTTGCACACCTAATGAAGCTGGTATTTGTGTAGATTTAGTTAAAAAATGTAAAAATACATTTCCAATTCTTGGCATATGCTTAGGTCATCAATCAATCGGACAAGCTTTTGGAAGTAAAATATTAAAATGTAAAGAAATAATGCATGGTAAAATTGATAAGATTACCCATAATAATCATAAAATTTTTAATAATGTCGATAGAAATTTTAAAGCAACAAGATACCATTCTTTAATTATTGATAAAAAAACTTTATCTAACGAATTTCAAATTATTGCTAAAACAAGTAATGATATTATTATGGCAATTTCACATAAAAGAAAAAAAATTATAGGTCTTCAATTTCATCCAGAAAGTATAGGAACTAATTGTGGTAAAAAAATTTTAATCAACTTTTTAAAAATGATAAAATATCATGGATAAAGATTCAATAAAAAATAAACTATTTAATAGAAATGATCTAACTGAATCAGAATCTTCATTAATTTTTAATTTAATTATGAATGGTGAAATTAGTGAAATAGAAACTACTTCTATATTAATTGCTTTAAAAATAAAAAATGAAAGTAAAAATGAAATTTTAGGTGCAGCAAAAGTAATGAGAGAGAAATCTTTAAAAATTAAATCTCCATTAGACTCAATTGATACATGTGGAACTGGAGGAGATATGAAAGGTACTTTGAATATTTCTACTTGCTCTGCTTTAATTGCTGCGAGTGCTGGCGCTAAAGTAGCTAAACACGGCAATAGATCAGTGAGTTCCCAATCTGGTTCCGCTGATTTGTTAGAAAAATTAGGAATAAAAATATTTTCTGAGAAAAGTGATTTAGAAAACTCATTAAATAAATTTAATTTTTGTTTTTTATTTGCTCAATTTCATCATAGTGCGATGAAACATGTAGCCAACGTCAGAAAACAGCTTGGCACTAGAACAATTTTTAATTTGTTAGGACCTCTTACTAACCCAGCCTCTACTAGAAAACAATTATTAGGAGTTTTTGAAAAAAAATGGGTTAATATTCATTGTGAAGTTCTGAAAGAGCTAGGTTCTTATCATTCTATTGTTGTTCATGGCTTTGATGGTTTAGATGAAATATCATTATCTGGCCCATCTTATATTTCTGAATTAAAGGATGGCACCATTAAAGATTATATTTTTGATCCAAAAGACTTTGGTTATGAGTATATTAAAAATGAAGAAATTATAGGTAAAGATGCTGAATATAATGCTAGAGCATTTATTGAATTATTAGACGCTCCTAATAATAGTTTTCAAAAAATTGTTGAAATTAATTCAGGTGCTGCAATTTATTTGGCAGGAATAAGCAAAAGCCTTAAAGAAGGTTTTGAATTAGCACAAAAAACAATATTGAATAAGAATGCAAAAAATTATTTTGAAAATATGATTAAAAATCAATGAATGATATATTAAAAAATATTTGCGATCAAAAAAAAATTGAAATTGAAATTAATAAAAATAAATGTTCTTATTCTTCTCTTCAAAAATTAATAAAAAATAAAGTTAATAGAAATTTTAGAAATTT
This sequence comes from Alphaproteobacteria bacterium MarineAlpha5_Bin7, assembly GCA_002938195.1. Taxonomy (GTDB): domain Bacteria; phylum Pseudomonadota; class Alphaproteobacteria; order HIMB59; genus MarineAlpha5-Bin7. Next base: position 6,423 of record PTKX01000023.1, read on the forward strand.
GGTCATTGATTCTCAAAAGAAATTAACTAATAATATTATTGGTGAGATAAAAAAATCCAGTCCAAGTGCAGGTTTAATAATAAAAGATTATTACCCTGAAAATATAGCAATAAATTATGAGAAATCTGGTGTTGGAGCGCTTTCCATCTTAACAGAAAAAAATTTCTTCAGTGGCAGTATTGATGATTTATCATTAGTGAGTAAAAAAACAAATATACCCATCTTAAGAAAAGATTTTATTATAGATCCTTATCAAATATTAGAAAGTAAAATTTATAATGCTGATGCTATTTTATTAATTGCAACAATACTAAATGATTTAGAAATAAAAAATTTTATTAATTTATCAAAAAAATATAATTTAGACTGTTTAATTGAAGTTCACAATGAAGAAGAGCTCAAAAGAATACTAAATATAGGTTATCCAGTAATTGGAATTAATAATAGAAATTTAAAAAACCTAAATGTAGATTCAAACTATGCTTTAAATCTTATTAGTAAAATTCCTAAAGATTTCACTATAATAGCTGAAAGTGGTATAAAGTCTAAAGAAGACATTCTAAAATATAATGAAGTAGGTGTTTTTAATTTTTTGATAGGTGAATCAATATTAAAATCATCTAATATAACTAAGAAAGTAAAGGAATTATTAAATTAAATGTTCTCGCACCTTAATAAAAATAAGCAACCTAAAATTGTAGATATCAGTAATAAAAAAATTACAAACAGAACTGCAGTTGCTGAAGGTATAGTAAAGTTTTCAAAATCAACTTTTAAAAAGTTAGATTCGTTCACTACTAAAAAAGGAGAGATAAATAATATAGCTATCTTAGCTGGGATAATGGGAGCTAAAAAAACAAGTGAGTTAATTCCACTCTGTCACAACATAAACATAGAAAATGTTGATATAAAGATTCAAAAAAATAATAAGCTTTCTTCATTGATAATTAAAGCAATTGTAAAGGCTAAGGATAAAACAGGTGTAGAGATGGAAAGCTTAACTGCTGTTTCCATAGCTTGTCTAACAATATACGATATGTGTAAAAGTATTGATAAAAAAATCATTATAAACAATATTCGCCTAATCAAAAAAACAGGCGGAAAATCAAATATTAATAATTCTAAAAAATAATAATTGCTTATTTTTCTTTAAATTCGGCCAAAAAATAGAATATTATTGCAACATTACGAGAACATAGATAGAACATAAATATGCTTACAAAAAAACAAAAAGAACTATTTGAGTACTTAAGCCAATACATTGAAAAAAATAGCATATCACCTTCATTTGAAGAGATGAAAAGTGCTGTAAATTTAAAATCAAAGTCTGGAATTCATCGCTTGATTACAAGTCTTGAACAAAGAGGTTTTATCAAGAGATTAAAACACAAAGCCAGAGCTATGGAAATTACCCGGAGTTTAAAAAATAATATTAATATTTATGAAAAAAATTCTGAAAATAACTCAGTTTCTTTACCTTTATTAGGCATGATAGCTGCAGGAAATCCAATCGAAGCTATAGAAAATCCAGATGAGTTTATAAGTGTTCCTTCAAATCTGGTATCAGCTAATAACCAATATTTTGGACTGAAAGTAAATGGGCTTTCAATGATAGAGAAAGGAATTTTTGATGGTGACATAGCAATTATCAAAAAAACAAATACATCATTGAATGGAAAAATTGCAGCTGTATTAACAAGCGATAATGAAATAACATTAAAAACGGTTTATCTAAAAAATAATAAGATACACTTAATACCTGCAAATAAAAATTATAAAGAAAAAGTACTAAATATTAACGAAGTTCAAATACAAGGAACATTATCTGGCATAATTAGAAAATATAACTAATAATTATATTATTTTTAAATTATATAAAGAATAATGAAAAATGTAATAGCACGTTTTGCTCCTTCCCCTACTGGTTTTTTACATATTGGTGGCATTAGAACTGCTTTAATAAATTATATAATAGTTCAACAATCTAAATCGCAAAAGAAAGATTCAAAATTTTATCTAAGAATTGAGGATACAGATAAAATGAGATCAAAAAAAGAATTTGAAGAAAGCATAATAAATGGTTTAACATGGCTAGGAATCAAATGGGATGATAGAATAATACATCAATCTGAAAGAATAAATAGACACTATGAGGTTGCAAATCAATTACTAAAAAATAACAATGCATATAAATGTATTTGCACTCCTGAAACACTTGAAAAAAAAAGGTTAGAAAATAAAAGAAAACATATAAATGTAAAAAAGCTATGTATTAAATGTGAAAAAAATGAAAAAGTTCAAAGTTTAAAAACAAATTATTGTGTAAGAATAAAAATACCATCTGAAGGAAAATTATTATTAAAAGATAAAATTCAAGGTAATATTTCACTAGAAAATAAAGAATTAGACAATTTCATATTATTAAGAAATGATGGAACGCCAACTTATATGCTTTCGGTAGTCGTTGATGATTATGACATGAATGTAAATACAATTATTAGAGGCAATGATCATTTAAACAATACATTTAGACAGGTTTATATTTACAAACATATGGAATGGCAAATTCCAGAATATAGTCATTTACCTTTAATTCATGGAGAAGATGGGTCAAAATTATCAAAAAGACATGGAGCAATAGATGTAAATGAATTAAATAATTTGGGTTACATTCCAAAATCAATAATAAACAATTTAATTTTATTAGGATGGTCTCCAAAAAAAATTAATGAAATAATTGAGATTGATGAAATTATTGAATTATTTGATATCAATAAAATTTCTAGATCGGCTAGTATCTTTGATTATAATAAATTAAATTATTTGAATAATTACTACCTAAAAGAAAATAAAAATTATAAATTTTTTGAAAATTATATTTTAAATAATAATAATTTAAGTAAATTTATTAAAGAAGATCACATCAAAATTAAAAGGGTTTTTGATTCTTTTAAAAATAATATAAATTATTTTTCTCAAATTGATGCTATAATTATATCTTATTTTGACCATTCATTTAGAACAAAATCTCATGAATTATTAAACGAAAATTTTAATATAATATTAAAAGATTTTATAAATGATTTAACTAAAATTGATGATTGGAATGAAAAACAATTAACTGATTTTATTGATAATTTTCTAAAAAAGAAAAAAATTAAATTTCCCATCTTTGGAAAACCATTGAGAATTGTATTAACAAACTCTATAAAAGGACCTTCTATAATCGCTATATTATACGCTTTAGGAAAGGAAACTAGTTTTTTAAGATTAAACAACTATATAAGAAAATAATTTTATTTATGGCAGATTACGAAGAATATAAAAAAGATTCTAAACCTTTAACATTATTTAATGATGAAACAGGTCAATCTTTTCAGATTCCTGTTTTGAAAGGTAATGATGGACCTGATGTTTTAGACATTAGAGACTTATATAAAGAAACAGGAATGTTTACTTATGATCCTGGTTTTACTTCAACTGCTTCATGTAAATCTTCAATAACTTTTATAGATGGTCACAAAGGTATTTTAAGACACAGAGGTTACAATATTAAAGATTTAGCAGCTAATAGTGATTTTATTGAAGTGTGCTATTTATTATTACATGGAGAATTACCTTCTTCTACCGATAAAGAAAAATTTGAAAAAGTTATCACTGATCATACTATGTTACATGAACAACTTGTTTACTTATATAGAGGCTTCAGAAGAGATGCTCATCCTATGGCTATAATGGTGGGAGTTGTAGGAGCTTTATCTGCTTTTTATCATGATAGTACGGATTTTTCTGATTTAAATCAAAGAATGATTGCATCTCATAGATTAATAGCAAAAATAGCGACAATAGGTGCTATGGCTTATAAGTACTCAATTGGTCAACCATTTGTTTATCCGAAAAATAATTTATCTTATGCAGAAAATTTTTTACATATGACTTTTTCAGTACCTACAGAAGAATATAAGGTTAATCCATTAATCGCAAATGCTATAGATAAATTTTTTATTTTACATGCAGATCATGAGCAAAATGCATCAACGTCTACAGTTAGATTAGCAGGTTCATCAGGAGCCAATCCTTTTGCTTGTATAGCTGCTGGGATTGCATCTTTATGGGGTCCTGCTCATGGAGGGGCAAATGAAGCAGTAATACAAATGTTAGAAGAAATTTCAGACATAAAAAATATTCCTGAATATATTAGTAAGGCAAAAGATAAGAATGACTCTTTTAGATTGATGGGTTTTGGTCATAGAGTTTATAAAAATTATGATCCAAGGGCAGAAGTAATGAAAAAAATAGCACATGATGTGTTAAAAGAATTAAATAAATTAGAAGATCCATTACTGAAAATTGCAATTGAGTTAGAGAAAATTGCATTACAAGATCAATATTTTATTGATAAAAAATTATATCCAAATGTTGATTTCTACTCAGGTATAATCTTGAAGGCTATAGGTTTTCCAACTAGTATGTTTACAGTATTATTTGCTATTGGAAGAACCGTCGGTTGGATATCTCAATGGAAAGAAATGATTGAAGATCCAATAAATAAAATTGGCAGACCACGTCAGTTGTATACTGGATCTCAATCAAGAGAATATCAACAATTAGAAACTCGTGAAAAAAAATCAATATTTAAGTGGCTATGGAAAAGTAAATAATTATAAATATTTTTTAATTGAATGAACAGCAATTTTGTAAGGTGATCTGGATAATTCAATATTTTTTAATACTTTATTAATTTCTTTAATTTGTTTTTTATTAGCACTTTCATCTAATAGTAATTTTTTAAATTTTTTGAGAAAAATTTCATTTTTTAATTTTGAATTAAGTAATTCAGGAATGATCATTCTTTGTTCTAATATATTAATAATATTTGCAAATTTAATTTTTATAAAACAATTTATAATAATCTCAGTTATATAATTTAATTTATATAGAATTAATTGAGGTATATTTCTTTTAGCAATCTCTAAAGAAGCTGTACCAGAACATACCAAAGCAATTTTAGTTTTTAAAAACAGTTTTTCAATTTTTTTATTATCAGTAGTAACAATTGTTTTAATTTTCCAATTTTTTGTTTTACTTTTTATTTCTTTTTCTAAGTGTGGTAATGTAGGTATTAAGATAATATATTTAGATTTATGTAAAATTAAATATTCATAGGCTAATTCAAAGTATTTAAATAACTTATTAATTTCTCCCAATCTACTTCCAGGCAAGAAAGCAATAATTTTATTATTTTTAGAGACTTTTGTTAACTTTTTAATATCAAATATTGGATGTCCTATGTATGTTGATTTCAAATTGTATTTTTCAAAAAATTTATTTTCAAAAGGAAATAAAGTATAAATTTCATCAAAAACTTCAGCAAATTTTTTCGCTCTATTAGCTCTCCAAGCCCAAACAGAAGGAGCAACTATTTGAATAATCTTGCCCTTATATTTCTTTTTTCTTAATTTTTTTATTAAAGGATAATTAAAATCTGGGGAGTCTATAGTAATAATAAGATCATAATTATTTTTTATAATGTAATTTGAAATAATGTTAATCATCCTCAAATATTTTAAAAGAGAAAATAAAACTTCAATAATTCCTATTGATTTAAATTCTTTTAAAGAATAAATCTGATTACGTTGAAATGACTTCATAGAAAAACCTCCTACTCCATCAATAATGATATTTGTTTTTTCTTTTTTTAACTCTTTTATTATTTTCGAACCTATATTATCTCCTGATTGTTCAGTAGCACAAATAAATATTTTTTTTTTATTATTATTTTTCAATTTTTATCAATTGTAGCTATAAAAATTTTATTAATATTACAAAAATCTAAAACTTTTTTTTTATCAATAATTATACATTTATTTTTTTCTAAAAAAATACCTTCATATTGATATTTCAATATATTTTTTACTGTTTTGAACCCTATAACTGGAATATCTAAAATACTATTCTGATTGTATTTTGCTAATTTAATTAAGACACCTTTATCTCCTCTTTTTTTATATTTAAAACATCTTTTAATTAACTCATCTGTGCCTTCTGTAGCTTCTATACCTAATACATTACTATTTTGGATAATTAAACTTTGCGCAATATCAACTCTTCCAATATATTTAAAGACTTCCAGTCCTTTATCTTTATTACTTATTGCTGAATTTGATGGAGTTTTAGATGTTAAATATTTTTCTCTGGCAAATATATCCTTACAGTGCTTTTTCCAATCAAAAATAATAAAGCCTTTTTCTTTAAAAAGTTTTGAAATTGAGGTTAATAGTTTGTTGTCACCCTTTTTTTCTAATGCTAAATACTTTATTAAACTTAATGTATTAAAATCAAACTTAATATCTTTAATGCTTGGTCTTTTAACATTACCTGCCATTATAATTTTTGAAATGTTATTATTTTTTAATATATTAATAATTTTTTTTATGGAATTTATGGAAATAATTTTATAATTATAATTTTTATAAAATTGATAATTACAATTATTTTCAACACAAAAATAAATAACTTCATATTTTGCTTTTAATAAACTATTACCAATAATTATAGGAAGTTTTCCTCCTCCTGCTATAATGCCTATTTTAGTCATGAATATATCTACAAATACCTCTTTTCAAATTTGATGAAATAAAATCTACAATTTCATTAATTTCACTGAGACTTAAATCTTCCATATTTAAATTTTCAATATTTTTTTCAATTGAATTAGAGTTATCAAATATTTTTTTAAATGCTGCTTGTATTAAATTGATTTGTTTAGAATTAATTTTTTTTCGCTTTAATCCGATTAAATTTAAGCCTCTAAGATTACTTCTAATGCCAAAATAAAGTCCATAAGGAATAATATTAGATTCTACTCCGCTCATTCCTCCTATCATTGAATATTTCCCTATATTTACAAATTGATGTACAGCCGATAGGCCTCCTATTATAACATTTTCTTGAAGTAAAACGTGTCCAGCCAAAGTTGCATTATTTGCCATAATCACATTTGATGAAATCTGACAATCATGTGCAATATGTGCGCCCATCATAAATAAACAATTATTATCAATTTGAGTCAACATACCGCCATTTTTTGTTCCAGGATTAACTGTTACATGCTCACGAAATTTATTATTATTTCCAATTATTAATTTAGAATTTTCTCCTTCAAATTTTAAATCTTGAGGTATTGATCCAATAGAACAAAAAGGGAAAAAAATATTATTTTTTCCAATTTCAGTTCTACCAGTTACGTGTACGTGAGAAATTAATTCTGTACCTTCTCCAATAATAACATCTTGATCAATAATGCAGTAAGGTCCTACTTTTACATTTTTAGATAATTTTGCATTTGAAGAGATTATAGCAGTTTTATGTATCACATTTTTGTAGATAAATTATAATAAAAATATATGGAATATATTAATTATTTCAGAGTATTTCTTTATTATTATCTGTAATCATAGCTGTAAATTCCGCTTCACAAACCTTTAAATCTTTATTAAATGCTGATCCTGAAAATTTATAGACTGATTTTACTTTATTCATTAATTGAACTTTAAAAGATACATTATCATGAGGCAAGACAGGTCTTCTAAATTTTGCCTTAGAAATGCTCATAAACAAAACCGATTTATTCATATTTTTTTCAAAACCTTTTGAAACAACTACTCCAGCTGTTTGAGCCATAGATTCAATTAAAACTACTCCAGGAACAATTGGATTTTTTGGAAAATGGCCTTCAAAAAAATATTCTTTAGGATTAAATAATCTCAAACCTATCCCTTTAACTCCTATTTCAATTATTTCACAACTATCAAGAAAAAGGAAAGGGTCTCTATGAGGAAGTAGTGATTCTATTTCTTTTTTATTTAAAATCATTTAATTTTTTTAAATTGTTGAATAATATTCTTTTTCCACAAATTGATATCAATTGCTGGAAAGCCTGCAACTGTTTTATTATCATGTATATTTTTAGTTACACCACTTTTAGCTGCAATAGTGACATTTTTACCTATTTTTAAATGTCCAGCAATTCCAACTTGTCCGCCCATAATACAATTGCTTCCAATGATAGTACTTCCAGCAATACCAGTTTGAGCAGCAATGATTGAATTTTTTCCAATACAAACATTATGAGATATTTGAACTAGATTGTCTATTCTCACATTGTCCTCAATAATAGTACTATCAATAGCTGCTCTATCAATAGTGCAGTTAGAACCAATATCAACATTGTTTCCTATGATAACATTGCCAACATGTTTAATTTCTATTTTTGATTTAGGAGTAAATCCAAATCCCTTCCCACCAATGATTGATCCTGATTGAATTATACAATTATCACCAATATCACTGTTTGAAATCACACAATTAGACATAATTATAGTTTTTTTTCCAATTTTAACATTCGGTCCAATTTTTACGTTATCTAAAATAATACTATCATTAGAAATAAATGTATCTTTTTCGATTACTGAAAAATTATTTATTTGTACATTTTTACCTAATTTTGATTCTTTGTGAATTTTAGTATTTTTATCAATTTTACCATTTGAAATAATATTAGATGAAAAAAAATTAGATGAATATGCATAAGCAATATATGGATCATCAACTATTATTGGTAGACAATTTTTTGGAAGTAATTCAGAATTATTTTTTGTTATAAAACAACCTTTAGCATTAGTTTGAGAAAGATATTTATAATATTTTGAATTATTATAAAAAGTTAATTGATTTTTATTCGCAAAATTAAGAGAACCTATTCCGTATATAGTTTCATTTAAAGGTATGGAAGTTTTAATTGATATAAAATTTTTTAATAAAAAAGATTTTAATTCTTTCAATTTAAAGGAATGATTATAAATTTTATCAATCATTGATTAATTCTAAATTAATAGATTTATTATTAAGTTTATTTAAAACAATTTTTGAAATATCAATATTTTCGGAAGAAAGAAAATATTGATCTTCATTTAGAATGATACTAAAATTTTTTTCTAAAGATATCTCTTTTACTATCTGGATAATTTCTTGAATTAGCATTTTTTGGTTAGTGTCAATATTATTATTTACAAAATAATTATATTTCTCAACTTTTTTTTGATACACTTTTAAATCTTCATTATAAATACTAGCTAAGTTATTAATTTCTTCATCATTTAATATTAATTTCGAGTTTTCTATTTCAGCTTTTCTTTCTTTTAATATTTTTTCATCTTGTACTAGAATATCATAAAAAGATTTTTTTTTAACTTCTAGATTTTCAATAAAATTAATATAGGCATTAGAGTTTTCAATTAAATATGATAATTTTATAGTAGCAATATCTTGTGACGAAGCGGATAAACAAAAAAAAATGAAAAAAAAATATAGAAAAAATATTCTCAATTTAAATTACCTATACTAAATAAAAACATCCTTTCTATATCGTAACTTTCACTGCTAATCGGGAAAGCCCAACTTAATCCTATTGGGCCTATAGGTGTATAAAATTTTATACCAAATCCGTATGAAGATCTTATTGACTCCTCTGAATTATTAGGAGTATTCTTATTATCAAAAACAGTTCCAAAGTCAGAAAATATATTTAAATCTATTGGGTTATCGGAATTTTTATTTAAAGGTCTTTGTAAATCAAATTTTGTTACAACTACATTTCTTCCTCCAATATAAGACGTTCTAGAATCTCTTGGCCCCGCTCCATAGCTGTCAAATCCTCTCAACCAATAACCTCCAAGTGAAAATTTATCATCCGTTGCAATTTCCTTATTCTTTAATGAAACGATATTTCCTGCCTTTGCTCTAATTGAAAAAATATTTTCATAATTTTTAATATATTTTTTATATGTAAATAAATTTTTAACATATCCATTATCAGAATTTGTTGAAGGAGAAATAATATTTTCATATTGTATAAACTGACCTTTAGTAGGTCGAATAAATGAATTTAGGCCATCAGAAATAAGAATATTATTTAATAGGATATCAGCATTATGTCCGGATAAATTATGGATACTATTTGCTACTGCCTTTGTGTCTGTAATTAAATATTCCTTCAATCGATATTCTAGGGTAATTTTATGCAATAAATTTTCATCTAGAACATATCTGAAGCCAGTTTTAGTATTAAAAGTATTAGTTTTATAAGAAGAAGATGTAGATAAATCTTCTTCGCTATAACTTATGCCATATATAAAATCTAATTTTCTGTTAAATATATATGGTTCAATGATATCAAAATTATATTTTGTATTATTATCAGAAGTATTAACTGTTAAATCTATTTCCCTACCTATACCAGCTATATTTTTTTCTCTTAAACCAGTAACAAATGTTGCGCCTTCAATAGTTCCAAAACTTAAACCAATTTGAAACTCGCCTGTAGTTTGTTCTTCAACAAAAATATTAATATCTATTTGATTATTTGATTTCTCAACTTCTTTTATATCAACGCTTTTAAATATTCGTAAATTATCTATATTTTTTTTAGAACTTTTAATTAAATCACTATTGATAGCATCACCTTCAGAAAAGGTCATTTCCCTTCTTATAACTTTATCTATTGTTCGGGTATTTCCATAAATGTTAATTTGATCAACATATTTAGGCTCAGAAGATTCTATTTGAAATAAAATATCTACTTTAGAGACATCGATTTTATCTAATATCCTTATATTAAAAAAAATAATCCCATTATCAAAAAGGAATTCGGAAAGAAGATCATTAATATTGTCTAAGTAAGATCTATTATAAATATTATTTTTTTGAATTTTAGTTGTAAAATAATCATTTAAAAGCAAATTCATTTTTTCTTGTTGATCAGTATTAATATCAATTGAATCAAAATTTAAATCTAAAGACCCAAACTCATATTTTTTTCCCTCTTCTATATAAAAGTATACATTAAATTTATTGCCTTTAGGTAAATATTCAGATTTATAAGAAATTTCTATATCTCTAAAACCATTATTTTTATAAAAATCTTCCAATAAATAAACATCATTTGTAACTTGATATTCTTTATAATTTTCATTTCTAAAAATTAGTATAAAGTTTTGTTGATTAGATTTTATTTCAGACATTAATTCTTGTTTGTCAAAAGACTCATTTCCAACAAAATATATTCTATTTATTTTTGAAATTGTTCCTTCATCAAAATAAAATTCTAAAATAACTGAGTTGTCTTTATTCGGGTCTTCTAAAATTTTGTATTCTATATTAATTTGATTATAACCGAACGATTCATAGAGTTTCTTTAATTCAGTTATAAATTTATTAATTCTAATTTCATTTATATATTTAAAATATTCATTTTCATTAAATTGTTCTAATATAAATTCTTTTTTAAATCTTTCATTTCCTACTAGGTTAATTTTTGAAATTCTTGAATTTTCAATTAAATATAAAATAATTTGTTCATCGTTTTCTTTAACATCAATATTTTTAAAATTACCTGTATCATACAAAGACTTAATAATTTTATTAATATAATCACTTGAAGAAGACTCAGTATTCTTACCAATTATTGAATAAATGACATCATCATCAATATATTCATTACCCTGAATAATAATTTCTTTATTTGAATCAGCAAATGAAGTTCCTGAGAAAAATAGGGAGAAAAATAAGAATAAAAATAAACTTCTCATATATTTGAGTTATTTATTAAAATATGTATGTAATAAATCATAATATTTTTTTTGAAATCTAATAATCTCGTTTATATTATTTGTATTAGTTTTCAAATCTAAAGCAATGGATTTACTAATTATTTTATGTATATCGCCAAAATTTATCTTTTTTTTGATATATAAATTTACTGCAAATTCATTAGCACAATTTAATTTTATTAAATTTATTGGTAATTTTTTATCTAGGGAATTGAATATATTGAGTATCGGATAATTTTTAATATTAGGTTTATAAAAATTTAATGAATTAAAATTATTAAATAGAAACTTATTATTTATTTTAGGAAAATTGTTTATATTCGTAGCAAAATTAAGAAAATTAAATAATGGTATAAACATATCATGATAAAAATAATTTAAATTAGAAGTATAGTTTTTATATTCAATAATAGAGTGAATTAAAGACTCAGGATGAATTACTATATCTAATTTGTTATATGGTATTTTAAAAAGATAATGAGCTTCAATAAGTTCTAAACATTTATTCATTAATGTTGCTGAATCGATACTATTTTTATAACCCATTTTCCATTTAGGATGATTTACAGCTTTTATTAAAGATATGTTTTTTATCTCACTAAATTTTTTATTTAAGAAAGGACCTCCAGAAGCTGTGAGATAAATCTTTTTTATGTCTGCATATTCCTGGGGCAATAAATTGTTCAATGAATAGTGTTCTGAGTCTAACGGGCAAACTTTAGTATAATTATTTTTGTTTAATTTTTTAAATAAATGACCAGCTGAAACTATACATTCTTTATTAACAATTCCTAAAAATTTAGTATGATTAAATAATGAGGGCAATATTTCTAATGAGTTAAATCCGGCAATAGCTAATATAGAAATATCAGTTTTATTATTCTTGATAATTTTATTTAAATCACTTTTGTGAATAACTTTTGTAGAATTATTTTTTATATTTTTTTTTAAATACTCTAATTTTGAGCTATCATTAATACAAATAAATTTAGGATGAAAAGTATTAGTTTGTTTTAATAATTTTTTATAATTAACATTTGCATATAAAATATTTATTTTCAATTTATTAAAATATTTACTGATAATTGAAAGAGATTTTGTACCTATTTCACCTGTTGAACCAAATATATTTATATTAATATTTTCTTTCATAAATAATAACTAAATATTGCAAAACTTATTATACTCATTATAAAACCATCGAGTCGGTCAAAAAAACCTCCATGACCTGGAATTAAATTACTAGAATTATCAATTTTAGATGATCTTTTAAAAATAGATTCGATTAAATCACCAACAAAACAAGAAATAATAATGATTAACGTAAAAATAATTAAATTAATTAAAGTATAAATTTCATAAAAATAATTAATTATAAAAGCAATTAAAAAAGTTATAAAAAATCCTGCAAAGAAACCTAAAAATGTTTTGTTAGGACTGATTTGAGGAATTAATTTTTTTTTTCCAAATAATGAACCAAATATATATGAAAAACTATCAAAGGAAATTATTAAAATAATAAAATATATAAAAATATTTTTATTAAAAAAATATATTAAATATATTTGACTAGAAATAAATGAAATAAATAAATATAGGTAAAGTAAGAAAAATTTAGCATTTTGATTTTTAAAAAAAATAATTATTTCATACAAAATTATTAAGTAAATAAAAATAAATAAAAAATATATATACGTTAAAGGTAAATTAATTAATAAGAAAAAAGAAAATAGTAATACAATACTACTAATAGATCTTAGTGTTAAATTTTTATAATCCATAATTTCTTTTAATCTTATTAAATTGTTCAAAGATTGATAAAATTTCTTTTTCCTTTAGATCAGGCCAAAGAGTTTCAGTAAAAAAAAGTTCTGTATAACTTAAATTCATTAATAAGAAATTACTTAATCTTTTATAACCTCCTGTCCTTATTAAAATATCGGGATCAGGCATATTTGATAAATACATTTCATTTCTTATTAAAGCATTATTAATGTTTACATTATCTATATTTTTTTTTAAAATATTTTTAATAATCGAAATTATTTCTTTATCTGTTCCATAATTAAAAGCGATATTTAAAAATAATTTTTCATTTAATTTAGTTTTATTTTCTATATCACTAATAATCTTTATAATCTTATTAGAAATATTATTTTTTTCTCCAATAACATTAACCTT
>PTKX01000024.1 GCA_002938195.1 Alphaproteobacteria bacterium MarineAlpha5_Bin7
TCTCTGAATTCTCAGGTCCTGAAATTATTATGGCTTCTACTAAATTTTTATCTTGCGCTATAGCAAATGATAGCGGTGTTAGTCATATGCTTTCAACAAATTCTTGTCCTTTAATAAAATTATTTGGACCAAAAGACTCAGATAAATTTACTCCAATATCTAATAATATTCATACCATAAGCGCAAAAAAATTTGGTAAAAAAAACATTGAATCAATAGAAACAAGTTTTGTGATTGATAAAATGAGTAATATATTAAATTAGTTGAAAAAATATGTTCAAATTTGAAAAATTAGTTTTTGGGGATCTAGGTTGGGGTGATGAATTTTTATATGCAACATTAATGACTATTTTAGTTAGTGTTTGTTCTATGGGTTTAGGTATTTTTATCGCTATATTTGCGGCTTGGGCTAAATTAAGTTTGAACAGATTTTCTTCATTTATATCTAATTTATATACAACAGTAGTAAGAGGCGTGCCTGAATTATTAGTAATTTATTTAATTTTTTTTGGCGGCAGTGCGGCAGTCATGAAAATTGCTAAAGCTTTTGGATACAATGGTTATATTGAACTTAATGCTTTTACGATAAGTGTTGTAGCTATAGGTATTATTTCAGCTACTTATTCAACAGAAGTCTTAAGAGCTGCCTACTTATCTATAAATCAAGGTCAAATTGAAGCTGCCAAAGCAGTAGGCTTAAGAAAAGTTCAAATATTTATAAAAATTATTTCTCCTCAAGTTTTAAGACATGCTATTCCTGGACTTGGAAATGTTTGGCAAGTAACTTTAAAGGATACCTCATTAATTTCCGTTACAGGGTTAGTAGAAATTATGAGGCAGACTAGAATTGCATCTAATGTTGAACATTCTCCTTTAACTTTTTTAGTTACTGCTGCATTTTTATATCTTTTTCTCACGACATTTTCAGGTAAATTTTTTAATTACATGGAAAAAAAATCAAGAAGAGGCTTTGTTTAGAATATGTTTTTTGCAGATATAATTACCTCATTTCAAGAATCATTAATTTTTATTAATTTTATTGAAATTTTCTCAGCTCTAGATGAGACGTTGTTACTTCTTCTAATTTCTTTACCAATAGGATTTTTTTTATCTTTATTGTTTGCATTAGGCAGGGTTTCAAATAATATTTTTTTATCAAAAACAATAGCTTCATATATTTTTATTATTCGAGGAACCCCCTTACTTGTTCAAATTTATTTAATTTATTTTGGACTAGGTTCCGTCAAAGCAATAAGAGAAAGCTTTTTATGGATTGCTTTAAAAGAGCCATTTTGGTGCGGTGTAATAGCATTAACAATTAATACAGTAGCTTATGGAAGTGAAATATTTAGAGGTGGAATTCAATCTGTCTCTAAAGGACAAATTGAATCCGGAAAATCTCTTGGTTTTGGTAAAATAGGTTTGTTAAGAAGAGTCATTTTCCCTATAGCTATTCGACAGGTTTTACCTACTTATGGTAATGAACTGATATTAATGGTTAAAGCAACATCATTGGTTAGCTTAACTACTTATATGGAGATGACTGGTATAGCTAGAAAAATTATGGCAAAAACTTTTGCGCCTATAGAAGCGTTTGTTGCTGCGGGAATACTTTATTTATTTCTTAATTTTTTGATGGTTCAATTTATTAAATATCTTGAAAAAAAATACAATCCGCATTTAAGATTGCAAAATTAATTATATTAAATTTCATAACCTGTTTCTAAAATAATTTTGTTAAGGTATTTATAGCCTATTTTTGCATATTCTAGAGGATTTGCCTTTTTGGGATCTTGTTCAGCTTCTATGATTAGCCATTTATTGTATTTTTCTTTAAATAATAATTTAATTAAAGGACTAAAATTAATACATCCATCACCAGGTACTGTAAAAACACCCTCTAAAAAAGAATCTCTAAAACTCATATTTTTTCTTAATGATTTATTAAGAACATTTTTTCTTATATCCTTACAATGGATATGATTTATACGCCTAATATAGTTTTTAAGTACGCGTTCATAATCAGCTTGTGCAAATAAAAGGTGCCCAGTATCATATAGAAGATAAGTTTTATCATTTGTTTTGTCCATAAACTTATTTACGTCTTCTTCATTTTGAATTATTGTTCCCATATGTTCATGATATGAAAGTGGCATTCCTAAATCATGCAATCTAATTGATAATTCATTAATTTTTTTACAATAATTGCCCCATTCATCTTTTTGCAATCTTGGTCTATGAGAGAGAGAAATTGATCCATCTCCTTGTATTGATCCTGAGATATCAGCAAAAACAAAAACCTCTGCTTTAACTAATTTTAGTAAATTTATATGATCTTTCATAGCTGCCCATTCTTCTTCAACTGATCTTGTAAGAAGTTTTGAACCATACCAGCCACCTGGCATCTTTAAATTAAATTTTTCTAATAAATAATTAATTATTCCTGGATTTCTTGGAAACTTTCCACCCAACTCAATACCTGAAAATCCAGCTTCCCTAGCTTCACTTAAGCAAGTTTCGATGGGTGTATCGCCACCTAATTCAGGCATATCATCATTACTCCAAGCAATTGGTGCAATTCCTAACTTGATTTTCATGGGGATTGTAATATTTCATGCTTGATTAAAAATAAAGGAATTAATTATTTATGAATATTTTAATTGTTGATGGAAATGAGGAAGAAGCTTCTCAACGGTATACGAACCTTGGTATGGAAACACAATATCAGGTATATGAAAAAGTAATCAATAAACTAAGTAATAATAAATTTAATATTTCTACAATTCATCCAGCTTTTAAAGAAAACTATTTACCTCAAGGAACCAGTCTAGAAGATTTTGATGGTATTGTTTGGACTGGAAGTCTTCTTAATATTTATGATTATACACCTTCAATTATTAATCAGATTGAACTAGCAAAAGAATTATTTACAAAAAAAAATAAGATATTTGGAAGTTGTTGGGGTTTACATATTTTAGTTACAGCAGCTGGAGGAAAAATTCGTAAAAACCCAAAAGGCCTTGAAGCTGTTATAGCAAAAGATATTCAAATTAATGATATAGGAATGTCTCATAAAATGTATAAAGATAAAAAAAAATCATTTAATGCTTTTTGTTGGCATTTTGATGAGACAGAAACTCTTCCAGACAATTCAATTGTTCTTTCTTCAAATTTAATGAGTAAAGTGCAGTCAATTTCTTTTGAAAGAGATTTATCTTCAATATGGGCTGTTCAATATCATCCAGAATTTGATCCCAAATGGATTGCTGGCTTAATGAATCAAAGGGAAGAGATTCTATTGAAGGAAAAATCCTATAGCTCTCTTAAAGATTTACAAAATCAAAAAAAATATTTTTATAATTATGAAAAATTAAAAAATAAAGAGTATGCGCAAAGCTTTGGTGATTTAATAGATGAAAAAAAACATACTTTAGAGTTATTTAATTGGATAGAAAGTCTTAATAATTAAGTTTAATCAATATTTTAACAGAATTTTTCCAACTCTTGATTGTTTTTTTAATTATTTGTTTTTTGATATTGGGTTTGATAATTTTGTCTATTTTCCAAAGTTTTTGAATTTGTATAGTGTCTTTTATCAAACCTGCATTTATAGCAGCTAAATAGGCAGCGCCAAGGGAAGTTGTTTCAATATTAAGGGGTTTAATAATCTTTACTTGTGTAATATTTGATAAAGTTTGGACAAAATTAAGATTATTAATCATTCCTCCATCGACTTTTATTTGATTTATTTTAATTTTTGCATCTTTTTCCATGGCTTCTATAAGATCATTTGTTTGTAAAGCAATACTTTCTAGTGTTGCTTTTGTAATATCTGCAATTGAGGTATTGCGAGTTAGTCCAAAAATTGCTCCTCTAGTATTGGGCTTCCAATGAGGGGCTCCTAAACCAGTAAGAGCAGGTATGACAGTAATTTTTTCTTGTGGATTTGCTAGTGAATATAATTTATCTGTTTCTGAAGAATCTTTAAAAAAATTTAATTTATCTCTCAACCATTGTATAGCTGAACCAGCTACAAATATACTTCCCTCAAAACAAAACATTTTTTTACCATGAATTTTGTATGCAACTGTAGTTAGTAATTTATGGTTTGAGGCTTTAAATTTTTGACCAATATTCATTAAAAAAAAACAGCCTGTTCCATAAGTACTTTTAGATTGACCAGCATTAAAACATGCTTGGCCAATATTAGCAGCTTGTTGATCTCCTGCCATACCACCAATTTTTATTGAGCCTCCAAATAAGCTTGTTGTTCCAAAATCAAATACATTTTCTACTACTTTTGGTAAAATTTTTTTAGGGATTTTAAAAAGTTTTAATAGTATTTTTGACCATTCTTCTTTTTTTGAGTCAAAAATCATGGTTCTAGAGGCATTAGTTATATCTGTATAATGTGATCTTCCTTGAGTTAAATTCCAAAGCAGCCAAGTATCAATAGTTCCAAAAATAAGATTACCATTTTTTAAATCTTTCTTTGCTTTGTTATTATTTTCTAATATCCATTTTATTTTAGTAGCTGAAAAATAAGGATCTATAATCAATCCTGTGATTTTTTTAATGATAAGATCTTTTTTTTCTAATTTAATTTTTTGACAATAATCAGAAGTCCTTCTATCTTGCCATACTATTGCTTTATTGACAGGTTTTCCTGTTTTTTTATTCCACAAAACTGTTGTTTCACGTTGATTAGCTATGCCTATTGAAGCTATATTTTTACCATTTATTTTATTTTTTTTTAATATCTTAATTATTAAATCTTTCACATCTTCCCATATTTCTTTAGCATCGTGCTCTACCCAACCATCTTTTGGAAAATATTGTTTAAATTCTTTTTGTACGCTATCAATTTTTTTTAAATTATTTTTGAAAAGAATAATTTTGGAACTTGTTGTACTTTGATCAATTACTAAAATATATTTTTGCATTATAATTTAAAAAAATTATATATCTATATTTCGTATGAAATTTGCATTTTCTTGAATAAATTTAAAACGATATTCAGCTTTTTTACCCATTAAAGAATCAAATAGTTTTTCTGTTTTCTTCTCTTCTTTTGACCCGCTAATTAAGTCAACCTTAATTAGTTGTCTGTTTGTTGCATCCATTGTTGTTATCTTAAGTTGTTCAGCTGGCATTTCGCCAAGCCCTTTAAATCTAGAAATTTGAGTATGAATTTTTTTTGAGTTTTCTTTAAGTATTCTATCCTTTTCTTTTTCATCGTATGCATACCTCTCCATATCTTTATATTTGATTTTATATAATGGAGGCATTGCTAAAAATAATTTACCTGATGCAATCAAATTGCGCATATATTTATAAAAAAATGTAATAAGCAAGGTAGAAATATGAGATCCATCAACATCAGCATCAGTCATTAAAATGATTTTTTCATATCTAAGTTTAGATAATTGAAAATTTTTACCTATTCCACAGCCTAAAGCTTGTATTATGTTTTGAATTTCTAAATTATCAGCAATTTTTGATAATGATACATTGTAAACATTCAAAATTTTTCCTTTAAGTGGTAATATAGCCTGTTTTTCTCTTACTCTAGCCTGTTTTGCTGAGCCGCCTGCGCTGTCACCTTCGACAATAAACAACTCAGTACCTTCGATTTTATTACTAGAACAATCAACTAATTTTCCTGGCAATCTATTTTTTTCTTTAAATGTCTTTCTTTCAAGTTCTTTTATTTTTGTTAAATCAGTTCTAAGAAGAGACCTTTCAATAAAATTATCAATAAGCTTAAGTGAGTCTTTTTTATTTGAATTTAGCCATAAAATAAATTCACTATGAATTTTGCCTTCTAGCTTTTTTTGAACTTGAGGCATAATTATTCTTTTTTTTGTTTGTCCCTCAAAGCTAGGCGTATTAATAAAAATCGAAATAAAGGTATTGGAATAATCAAAAATATCATTGATGTTTATATTATTTATTTTTGAGATTTGATTTTTTTGACCAAATAATTTTATAGATTTTAATATTGAATTTTTTAAAGCATTTTCATGAGATCCTCCATCAGGTGTCTCAATAGTATTGCAATATGAATTAAAAGTTGATTTTTCAGCTTCATTAAAACTTATTAAAACTTCACATTTTTCATTATTATCTAAATTTTTATTAATATGAAAAAATTTTGATATAATTTTTTTGTTGGTTTCATAATTTTCTTTAAAAAAATCAACTATTCCATTCGGATAAAAAAATTCTTCTTCTTTAGGAGTTTTGTCTTTTATCATTTCTTTATCAATTTTAAATATAATTTTTGTACCTTTAATCAATATTGATTTCATTTTTATAAAATTATAAAGTTTTTTTGGAGAGAAAATTATATTATCAAAAATATCTTCATCGGGAATAAATTTAATTTCAGTACCCTTATTTTTGCTGGAACATTTTTCAATTTTTATTTTATTTTTTATTTTTCCTCTTGAATATTTTTGTGAATATAGTTTAGATTTTTGATAAACTCTAACTTCCATTTCTTTGCTAAGAGCATTGACTACGGATATTCCAACTCCATGTAATCCTCCGGATGTTTTATAGTTTTTTTCTGAAAATTTACCCCCAGCATGAAGTGTCGTTAAAACTATTTCTAAAGCCCTTTTATTTTTAAATTTAGGATGAAAGTCTGTAGGTATTCCTCTCCCATCATCTTTTATGGTTATTGATTTATCTTTGGAATAATGAAATGAAATATTTTTTGCATAACCAGCAATTACTTCATCTATAGAATTATCAAGAACTTCATTAACGAGGTGATGTAATCCATCTTCATTAGTATTACCAATATACATGCCAGGTCTTTTTCTTACAGGTTGTAGGCCTTCAAGAACTTCTATATCTTTAGCGGTATATGAATTTTTTTTTGCCATTATCTACTCATAACAAAACTATTAAAATTTTGACATAAAAAAAACCGCTATGATTTGGCATAGCGGTTTTTGTAATAATTATTTATTGATATTAAACGTCATAATAAAGATTAAATTCATGAGGATGAGGCCTTAAATTCATCTGGTTAACCTCATTTTCTCTTTTATAAGATAAATATGTCTCAATATTATCTTTCGTGAAAACATTGCCTTTTAGCAAATAAGCGTGGTCCTTTTCAAGGGCATCAAGTGCTTCGCTAAGTGAACCCGGTGTAGAAGGTATTTTAGCAAGAACTTTAGCCGATGCTTCATAAATATTAATATCCGTAGGCTTCCCAGGATTAATTTTATTTTTTACTCCATCAAGACCTGCCATTAAAATAGCAGAAAATGCTAGATATGGATTTGAAGAAGGATCTGGACATCTAAATTCAATCCTTTTTGCTTTTGGATTTGATGTATAATTATTAGGTATCCTTACAGATGCCGTTCTATTGGCTTGAGAGTAAGCAATATTTACTGGTGCCTCAAAACCGGGTGTTAAGCGTTTATAAGAATTTGTTGTAGGGGCACAAAAAGCTAATAATGATGGCGCATGTTTTAAAATTCCTCCAATATAATATAATGCAAAATCACTTAGATCTGCATAATTACCTTTTTTATACATTAGTGTCTTATTTTTTTTCCAAATACTTGAATGAACATGCATACCAGAGCCATTGTCTTCAAATAGTGGTTTAGGCATAAAAGTAGCTGTCATACCATGTTGCTTTGCAACATTTTTCACAACATACTTGTATTTCAAAAGATCATCAGCCATTGATAGTAATGGAGAAAATTCTAAATCAATTTCACATTGTCCTCCAGTAGCTACTTCATGATGAGATGCTTCTACATTAACTCCAATTTCTTCCATAGTTAAAACCATTTCGGTTCTTACATCTTGTAAACTATCTGAAGGCGGCAATGGAAAATAACCCCCTTTATGTCGAGGCTTATGACCTAAGTTTGGATTTTCATCTCTTCCAGTATTCCATGCACCCTCAATTGAATCTACTTCATGAAAAGCAAAATTTGAACCTGAATCATATTTAACATCATTAAATACAAAGAATTCAGCTTCTGGTCCAAAATATGCAGTATCACCAAGTCCTGAAGATTTTAGATATTTTTCAGCTTTTTGAGCTATATATCTTGGATCTTTAGCATAACTTTCATAGGTTATCGGATTCACAATATCACAATAAAATGCGATAGTTTTTTCAGAATAAAATGGATCAATATAACCAGTAGTTACATCTGGCACCATTGTCATATCACTATTTTCAATTGATTGAAAACCTCTCACTGAAGATCCATCAAAACCAACGCCATCTTTAAACAAATCTTCTTTCAAGTATTTAATCGGTATTGAGATGTGGTGTGTTGAACCAGGAAGATCTGTAAATCTTAAATCTACCATTTTTATATCAAGACCTTTTATCTTTTTTAATAATTCTTTAGGTGTTTTACAGTTAAATTTCATAATACTCCTCACACGTTACAATTCACTAACTTCGCTTACAAAGTTAGTAATAATTTTCATGCTCTAGTTATGAAAGTTCTGCTTTTGATCCGCGTTCCTTCAGTTATTCACTTACTTCCGACCCAATAGGTTGAACGATTTCAAACTTTTGCATGCGTTCCTTCGACTTTCGTCTACTTCCGACTCAATTTTTGAGTTGAACGATTAGCGGTCCTTTTAGTTATTTATTAAGAGATTGTAAAGTAAAATTAGACAGCATCACTGCCTTTTTCCCCTGTCCTAATTCTTAATACTTGTTCAATGTTTGACACAAAAATTTTTCCATCACCAATTTTACCAGAATATGCAGCATTTTTTATTGATTCTATAGCTTTCTCAACAATGTTATCATCTACGATTATCTCAATTTTAATCTTTGCTATAAAATCATCAGAATAGTCTTGTTGATCATTTGTAATTCCTTTACCTCTTTGTCTTCCAAATCCTTTTACATCTAGCACAGTCATCCCCGATAGATTTATTTCATGAAGTGCTTCTTTCACAGCAGAAAGTTTAAAAGGTTTAATTATAGCTTCAATTTTTTTCATAATAATTTATTATATATTAGATAATCTTTTAATTGCTTTTTCAATATTTTCTATCGAATTTGCATAACTTATACGAATAAATTCTTTGGCATCATCTCCAAAACTTGTGCCTGGGACTATGGCTACACCGTGTTTTTCTAGCGCAATATCTGCATATTCCTTGCCAGTTAGATTGCTTTTTGAAACATTAGGAAATGCATAAAAAGCACCTCCTGGCTTAAAACAATTAATATTAGGTAATTTGTTTAATTCTTCATGGACAAAATTTCTTCTTTTTTCAAACTCATTCTTAATTTTATGTATTTCATCTTTAGGACCTTCTAGAGCTTCTATACCTGCATATTGTGATATTGAGGTCGGACATGAATGATCGTTAACGCATAGTTTATTAGCTATATCAATTAATTTATTTGGCCAAAAACTCCATCCCAATCTCCAACCAGTCATACAAAAAGTTTTACTCCAGCCTTCGAGTACTATCAACCTATTCCTTATAGATTCAAATTTTAATAATGATGGCATAGTATTTTTATCAAATATTATATTGCTATAAATTTCATCGCTCAAGATTGTTACGTGAGAATACTTTTCCAATAGATTAACTAGATCAATAATTTTTTGTTCATTCATAAATGAACCTGTCGGATTGTTAGGATTATTAATAATAATTAAACTGGTATTATCATTTATAAGTCTAGACAATTCATCTATATCAATTTCAAAATTATTTTCTTCTTTTAAATTCATAGGAACAGGTTTTGCTCCACTGTATTTTATCATTGATCTATATATTGGAAAACCAGGGTCTGGATAAATTATTTCTTTATCACTATCACCAAAAATTAAAGTTGCAAAAAAAATTACTGGCTTTCCCCCAGGTGTTATTAAAATATTTTCAGGACTGATGTTCTCTTTATATGCTCTATATATTTCTTTAGAAACTGCTTCTCTTAACTCTATAATGCCATTGGAAGGAGTGTAGCCATGATGCCCATCTTTAAGAGCCTTAATACCTGCCTCAACAATATTTAGTGGCGTAGGAAAATCTGGTTGTCCTATACCTAAATTAATTATATCTTTTCCTTCTAATTTGAGTTTATTAGCCTTTGCAAGAACAGTAAATGCGGTTTCTGTCTCTAAATTAAATATTCTTTTGGAAACTTTCATCATTTTAATATAGCAACGAATTTATGAATTGGTCAAGAAAATTTAATAGAAGACAGTTGTCTAACATTTCAGAAGAGATGATTAATGAAATTATAAACAACTTACATGATAAAAAATTTAATGTTTTTGAAGTACATAAACTAGATAAAAAAGAACTAGAACTAATGTTTAGGTGGCCTCTTTATGTGATAACTAATATTTTTATTGAAAGAATAACTAGACTTATGTCTAACAACAAAATGGAAATTAAAAAAAACAATTTACATTTTATATTCAATTATAGGTTGAACACATCAGAAGTTACAAATAATTTATACAACAATGATAATCTAAATTATATCTTATTAATTTTAATTAAAAAGATATTACAAGAAGAAAATATAAAAGAGCATGATCTAAGTAAATATATAACGTTTAATAATAAATCTACAAATATTGATCTAAAATTATTTGTTAAGAATATAATAAAAAATATTAGAAATTTTATTTTTAATAAAAAATATCGCAATAAATATGTATATGATAATTACCATCAATTAAATTCTATTTTTCCAAAAGAAGACAAACTTCTTGAAATGACCTATGACAAGAAAGTTATAGATATTAATTTAAGAAAAAAAATTCGAGATATTATAGTTCCCATTGCATCTAATTATTTTTTCATGCTGGATAGTAAAATTTCTAATCAAAAACTATCACTATTAAGTTTGCTTTATTCTCGATTTGTTGATTATTCGCTTCCACTTTCATTAATGGAAAATCTATACGAAAGAGTTATTTTTTATAATAAAATTATTGGCAATAATCATATTGATAAAATACATTCTGCGGTAGGTTTTTATTTTAGTGATAATCTAAAAATATTTTCTATTCTGGCCAAAAGAAAGAATACTCAGACAAAATTAATTCAACATGAACATGGTATTAATAATTTCATAAGTATAATTTCTAAAAATCCTGATCTTCCTGATTTTTATAAGGTAATTACAGCTTTTAATTACCTAGATTATTTTTTATTATGGGGAGAAGGTAAAATATCAGATAAATTTTTAGATTTAGAAAAAAAAGTATCAATGAAGGTTATTAACGTAGGCAGCGTCTACTTACATAATATAAAACAAACACGCATAAAAAAAATTGATAATAATAATCAATTTTTATTATTATATTCAGCATCGCCTTCAAGAAATTTTATGACAAATTTGGAAGAAATTACTCCAGAGCATAATATAGAACATCAAAAAAAGGTTTTTGATTTTATTTCTATAATTTTAAAAAAATTTAAAAATTCTAAACTAATTTATAAACCATTTACCACAAGCATTAATCCACAAATCTTAGATTATATAAAAGAAAAAAAATTGGATGAAAGAAACTTTATTATTTCTAATAACAACGCAGTTACTTCTATGAAAATAGTCGATTTAGTTCTATTTGACAATATTACAACAGGTTTGGGAGAGGCAATAAGTATAGGAGTACCTGCAATAGTTTATGATAATAAATTTGACTACAATAAAATCACAAAGGAGGGAAAGGAAATAAATGATTTATTGCATAAGAAGAAAATAATTTTTTACAATGAATTTGAGGGCATAGAAATTGTAAGTTCAATTATAAAGAATTATTCTCTTTTCTACAAAAACAGCATTGAATCAATAAACCAATTTCAAAAGTTAACTGCATATCCAAGGTCTAAAAAAGAATTTCTAAAAATTTTAAGCCAAAATAATTTAATTTAATAAATGAGTTTATGAATTTTTAACTTATTAATTTTTTCTAAAATATAATCTAAAGATTTATTTAACTTTATAGCTATTTGAAAAATTGAATGCTCACCATCGCAATAAACTATAATATTTAAATAATCTTCATTTTTTACATCTTTTTTACTGATTGTGCTGTATAAAGATCTTTTACTTAGCATTGGTTCAGTAAGATATTTAGTTCTAGGATATAAAAATTTTTCAAAAGATTTTATAATATTAGACATAACAATAAATGATTCTTCCAAACCTTTTTTAGTTACTATTTTAAAACTATCAGCACTTGTGTGGTATTCTTTGAAGTCACCAAACTTTGACTTGCAAAAAACTGATACTGGTAAATCAATTCCAGGAAAACAGTATTGTCTCTCATCAGAACCTCTATGTAAGTAAGAATATTTTTTGAAATTTTTTTTCTTAAATATTGAAGATTTGATAGCAATATCAGAAATTTTATCACCTAATCTTGATTCTACTAATGAAAATTTTTTTTCATCACCAACACACGAAAGAACAAATCCAGCTATTACATTTTTTTTAAGAATTTTATACTTTTTAGATAAATATGCGATTGACCCTATTGTTTCAGGAACAAATAAAAAGCGATATGTATATTTATTATTCTTAAATTTTTTTTTGATATAATCTATTAAAGCTACAGATAAAACAGGGCCAGATAATTCATCGTTAGCTAATGAGGGATGACAAATATAAGTAGAAATCAAGATTTCTTTTTTGATTTTCCCTTTTATTATCAATTCTCCTAAATTTAATTCACCTTTAAATAATTTTGAATTAATGAAAGCTTTATAATCACCTTTTGGCAATTTCCTTTTTTGATTTTCAGAAATGCAAAATCCCCATGACTTTTTATAATAACTTGTAACGTAAGGTATTAAATTTGGTTGTTTTTTTAGCGTATAAATATGTTTCAAAAGCTTTTCTTTAGAAAGAATCTTATTTACTGGATATGAATAGCCAACTACATGTAAATTATTTTTTTTGAACTGCGCGAAACGCTTTTTAGTTTTAATATGTTCAAAAAAACTATCTTTTATCTCCCATTGAAGAGGAATCTCCCAATCAAAAACTTTTGTTCCACTTTTAAAAGAGATAATTTTGATTTCTTTATGTATTTTTTTAAAATATTTGAGAGTGCTTAACGTTCCATTTCCTGTTAGAGATCGACATAATGGGAACAAATCTTTTGCCCATTTTATCATTAAATTAGAATAATTTTTGGAAATTGTCATAAAATACTATTATTATAAATTAATAATTAAGAATTAATATAAAATTAAATGAATTTATTTTCAAATTTAAAAAATAATGATGATCCAGCTATAATTGATAATGAAATTATTTTTTCTTATAAAAGGCTAAATAATGATCTAAAAAACTTTGATAATTTTTTTGAAAGCATTAAGTCAAAAACTGATGAAGAATTAAAGAAAATTAATGCTTTAAAAAATATTGTTAATGATAAGTATAATTTTACTATAATCAAACTTAAACCAGCTATTGATTTTCTTATAAAAGACATAAATTTAAATAAGGAAAAAGATAGACTAATATATCCAATGAGATCTTATACGAACAAAAGATCAAAAATTAATTCTTTATCATGATATAAAGATTGTTTTAATTCCTAAGAATTGTTAAATATCAATAAATTTATTATATAAAGTCCCAACAAAATGACCAAATATGGCGAACGTAGCTCAGTTGGTTAGAGCGCAGGCTTGTGGTGCCTGATGCCGTGGGTTCGAATCCCATCGTTCGCCCCAAAAAGGTAATAAATTTATACAAAAATCAATACTAATTTTGTTTTTCTCGCAAAACCTTATTTTTTGAAATCTAAAATATTAATTATTGAAATTAATAGTATTGACTAAAGTTAAGATCAACATAAAAGCAAAAATTAAAGGGCCGGTGGTGGAATTGGTAGACACGCTAGATTTAGGTTCTAGTGCCGAGAGGTGTGAAGGTTCAAGTCCTTTCCGGCCTACCATGAGGAAAAAATGGATATTAAAGAATTAAATTCAAAAAAATTATACAAAGAGTATGAAATTAATATTGATTATAAGGAACTAGACGATTCAATTAATAAAAAAATTTCTGAAATCATCCCTACATTAACTCTTCCAGGTTTTAGAAAAGGGAAAGCCCCTTTGAATATTGCAAGAAAAAAATATGAAGAAAATATTTTAAATGAAGTAATGGAAAAAATGGTTCAAGAAAAAATCAAAACAATTCTTGAAGAAAAAAAGTTTAAAGTTTTTCGACAACCAAAAGTAGAAATTAAGCAATATAAAAAAAATGAACCAGTTATATTAATAATTAAAATTGATCTGCAACCTGATATTAAAATCTATCCTTATGATCAATTAAAATTATCAAAATATAAAATTAAATTAGACAAAAAAACGATTGATGAGAATTTTGATAATTTTATTAAATCACAAAAAAAATATATACCTATAATTAATAAAAGAAAATTAAAGAATACTGATAAAGTTTTTGTAAATATTAATACCGAAGAAGCTTCGGTTCCTGAATTTATAAAATCTCAAAATAATGTTTCCATTATAACAGATTCAGATTATCAAATTTTGCCAGATTTAAGTTCAAAGTTAATTGAAAAAGGCGTTCAAGTAGGAGACTCTATAAAACTAAAATTTGATTTAAAAACTTTATTGAAGGAAAAAAATAAAAAAATAGTTGAATTTAATATTGATATTATATCAATAGAAGAAATTACAGCATTTAAAATAGATAAAGAATTTTTGGATAAAAATAATTTCAAAACAGAAAAAGATTTTAAGGAAGGCTTAAAGGAAAATTTAAATCATCAATATCAGAACTTTTTATTAGAGATAGAAAAAAAACAATTGATGGATAATCTGGAATTAAAAAATGATTTTGATGTACCTGAAGGTATTTTAGAAGAAGAATTTGGAGCAATTTGGCACAAAGTTGAACATGCTAAAAAAGATAATAAACTTGATGAAGATGATAAGCTTTTGACTGATACAAAATTAAAAGAAAGATACAAAAAAATTGCTTTAAGAAGAGTTAAACTTGCAGTTTTATTGCAATTTATAGCTAATGAAGAAAAGATTTCTATAACAGAGAAGGAATTAACTGATGGGATGATTCAATATGCTTCTCAATATCCTGGACAAGAAAAACAAATTTTTGAGTATTTCAAAAAAAATCCTGCAAGTGTTGAATCTATAAGAGGGCCAATTTTTGAAAAAAAAATAGTTGATTTCATCTTATCTAAAACTAAACAAGAAACAAAGAATGTTTCTGTAGATGAATTTGTTAAACTACAAGAAAAAACTTTTGATTTTAAAAAAGAAAGTAAAAAGAAGGAAAATAAATGAAAGATCCATTAGAAAATTTATCTAATAATTTAGTACCTATGGTCGTAGAACAATCTTCTAGAGGTGAAAGAGCTTATGATATTTATTCAAGATTACTTAAAGAAAGAATAATTTTTTTAACTGGACCCATTGATGATAATATAGCAAGTTTAGTTTGTGCCCAATTATTATTTTTAGAATCGGAAAATCCTAAAAAAGAAATATCTTTTTATATAAATTCACCAGGCGGTATAGTTTGGTCAGGATTAGCAATGTATGATACAATGCAATATATAACTTCTAAAATTATGACTATATGCATTGG
Source organism: Alphaproteobacteria bacterium MarineAlpha5_Bin7 (assembly GCA_002938195.1). Classification (GTDB taxonomy): domain Bacteria; phylum Pseudomonadota; class Alphaproteobacteria; order HIMB59; genus MarineAlpha5-Bin7. The sequence goes on from PTKX01000024.1 coordinate 15,632, forward strand.
TCAAGCAGCTTCCGCAGCATCTTTGTTACTGACAGCAGGGGAAAAAGATATGAGATTTTCCCTTCCAAATTCAAGAATTATGATGCACCAGCCAAGCGGGGGATATCAAGGTCAAGTTACAGATATTGAAATACAGACAATTGAGATTATTAAAATTAAAAAGAAATTAAATCAGATTTATTCAAAACATACTGGGAAAGATATAAAAGAAATTGAAAAAATTATGGAAAGAGATAAATATTTCTCTCCTGACGAAGCAATTAAATTTGGTTTAATAGATAAAGTAATTGAGAAAAGAAAATAATGACTAAAAAAAACGAGAAAGATTCATTGTATTGTTCTTTTTGTGGCAAAAGTCAAAAAGAAGTAAAAAAACTAATTGCAGGACCTACAGTTTTCGTATGTGATGAGTGTGTTGAATTATGCATGGATATTATCAAAGAAGATAAAAAAAATAATAAAATTAAAATCAAAGAAAATATTCCCAAGCCTAAAGAAATTAACAATATTCTAAATGAATATGTGATTGGCCAAGATAAAGCAAAAAGAACTTTATCTGTAGCCGTTTACAACCATTATAAAAGATTATCTAATTCAACAAATCTTGATATAGAAATAGCTAAATCAAATATTTTATTAATAGGTCCGACTGGTACAGGAAAAACTTTGTTGGCACAGACTTTGGCTCGTATATTAAATGTTCCTTTTACTATGGCTGATGCAACTAGTTTAACTGAAGCAGGTTATGTTGGAGAAGATGTTGAGAATATAATTTTAAAATTGTTGCAAGCTTCAGATTATAATGTTGAAAGAGCTCAGAAAGGTATAGTCTATATTGATGAAATAGACAAAATTGGTAGAAAAAGTGATAATCCATCTATAACAAGAGATGTATCAGGCGAAGGAGTACAACAAGCTTTATTAAAAATTATGGAAGGCACAGTTGCAAGTGTACCCCCGCAAGGAGGACGAAAACATCCACAACAAGAATTTTTACATATAGACACATCAAATATACTTTTCATATGTGGGGGAGCTTTTGCTGGACTAGAAAATTTAATTAATCACCGCTTAAAAGGATCATCTATAGGTTTTAACTCAAAACTAAATAATTATGAAGAAAAGAACATAGGGGAATCTTTAACATCTCTCGAAAATGAAGATTTATTAAAATTTGGTTTAATTCCAGAATTTGTTGGAAGATTGCCTGTTTGTTCAACACTTGAAGAATTGGATGAAAATATGCTTATACGCATTATGAAAGAACCAAAAAATGCAATTACTAAACAATTTGAATATTTGTTTAAAATGGACAATGTTGAGTTAGAAATTAAAAATGAAGCCCTTTTAGAAATAGCTAAATTAGCAGTAAAGCGAAAAACAGGAGCAAGAGGAATTAGATCAATTATGGAAGATTTGTTCATGGATTTAATGTTTGAAGCTCCGGAGATGAAAGAACTTAAAAAAATAGTGATAAATAGTGATACAGTGAAACGAAAAGCTAAACCCATTCTCTTATTTACTAAAAAAGAAAATAATCAAAAATTTGCCTTTAAGTCTTGATTTATTTCGAAATATGATCATTTTACATACATGAGTATTAATAAAGTACCAGTCCTACCTTTAAGAGACATTGTAGTCTTCCCTCATATGGTAGCCCCTCTTTTTGTTGGAAGGAAGCTTTCTATCAATGCTTTAAATTATGTAATGGCAGGTGATAAAAAAATAGTTTTAATTACTCAAAAAAATGCAGAAATAGATAATCCGATTCCAAACGATTTATTTTCTTTTGGTACTGTCGCAAAAATATTGCAATTATTAAAATTACCTGATGGTACGATTAAAGTTCTTGTAGAAGGTTTAGAAAGAATTAAGGTAAATCAATTTCATGAAGAAAGCGATTTTTTAAGTGCAAATATAACTTCTTTGAAAATTTCTAACAAAAATAATTCTAAAATTAAAGCTTTGATAAAAATTGTTGTCGAGCAATTTGAATCTTACCATAAAATAAACAAAAAAATTCCATTAGAGGTTTTAAATAGCATTCGTAACATTTCAGATGCAAATAAAATAGCCGATCTAATCACTTCAAATTTAAATATTGGATTAAAACAAAAACAAGAAATTTTAGAAATTTCATCTACCGAAAAAAGATTAGATAAAATTTATAGTTATCTTATTTCTGAAGTAGACACAATGCAAGTTGAACGAAAGATTAAAGGTCGAGTTAAGCGCCAGATGGAAAAAACTCAAAAGGAATATTATTTAAATGAGCAAATTAAAGCTATACAAAAAGAGCTAGGAGATAGTGATGATATAGATGATATTGCGGAAATAGAAAAAAAGATAAAATCAGTTAACTTGACCAATGAAGCCTCAGAGAAAGCTAAGACAGAATTAAAAAAACTTAAGAATATGAGCCCTATGTCAGCCGAAGCAACTGTAATTAGAAACTACCTTGATTGGCTGTTAAGCATACCATGGTTTAATCCTTTGCCAGTATCAAAAAATATAAATAAAGCAAAAAATATTCTTGAAGCAGATCATCATGGTTTAGACAAGGTTAAGGATAGAATTATTGAATATTTAGCAGTCCAAAAAAGAATAAATAAGATCAAAGGCCCTATATTATGTCTTGTAGGCCCTCCTGGAGTTGGCAAAACATCGTTGGGCAAATCAATTGCATCAGCTACTGGAAGAAGTTTTGTGAGAATGTCATTGGGGGGAATAAGAGATGAGGCAGAGATTCGCGGTCATAGAAAAACTTACATAGGATCTATGCCTGGTAGATTTATTCAAGCTATGAAAAAATCTAAATCATCTAATCCACTGATATTATTAGATGAAATAGATAAATTGGGATCAGATTGGAGAGGAGATCCTTCTTCAGCTTTACTTGAAGTACTTGATCCTGAACAAAATAGTAAGTTTAATGATCATTATTTAGAATTAGATTATGATTTATCAGATGTGATGTTTGTGTGTACTGCCAATACTTTAAACATTCCTCCAGCTTTGTTAGATAGAATGGAGGTTATTAGAATAGCTGGATATACAGAAAAAGAAAAAAATCAAATTGCCACAAAATATCTTGTTCCAAAACAACTTACTAATCATGGATTAAAGAAAAAAGAAATTTCTTTTTCTTCGTCAGTTATTAATCAAATAATTAGAAATTATACCCGTGAAGCAGGAGTTAGAAATCTTGAAAAGGAAATTGCAAAAATTTGCAGAAAAACAGTTAAGTTAATTGAAACTTCAAATAAAAATAAAATAAATTTAGATGTTAAAATACTAAATAAATTTCTTGGTGTTCAGAAATTTCGAAAAAATGAAATTGAGAAGAAAAATTTAGTTGGAATTACCAATGGTTTAGCCTGGACTGAGGTTGGAGGTGAAATATTGTCTATTGAAGTAGTTCTCTCTTTAGGCAAAGGTAAATTAACTATTACTGGTAAACTTGGAGAAGTAATGAAAGAATCAATTCAGGCAGCAGTTTCTTATGTAAGATCTCAATCATTAAACTTAGGTATTTTTCCAAAAGATTTCGATAAAAATGATATTCATGTCCATGTTCCAGAGGGCGCAACTCCTAAGGATGGACCAAGTGCAGGAATAGCAATATTTAATTCTCTAGTTTCATCGCTAACTTCAAACAAAGTTAGAAAGGATGTAGCTATGACAGGAGAAATAACTCTAAGAGGAAGAGTCTTGCCAATCGGAGGATTAAAAGAAAAGGTATATGCGGCTATAAGAGCAGGTATAAAAACAATATTAATACCTGAAGAAAATGAAAAAGATCTTGTAGAGATTGATAAAAGCACTTTAAAAAATATAAAAATAATTACTGTAAATGATGCAGTTTCTATATTAGAGCATACCCTTGTAAAACCAGTTGTGCCTATTAGTAATAGCGAATCTCAATCAGTAAAAGAGGTAAAATCGTCTATTTCTTCTGAAAATGTAGCAGAATCAACTGCTCATTAATCTATATTTTTTGCCGATATTTTATTAATTTCCTAAAAATCTGCGATTTTTGTTAAGTTTCTTATTGACTAATATCTACATCAAATAATATTCATATCAAATTAATAAGCATAACCCTACTATTTAGAAGGAGTCGAAAGTGAATAAAAATGATTTAATAGCTTCTGTTGCATCTTCTGCAGGATTGTCAAAATCTGATTCTACAAGAGCGATAGAAAGCCTCTTAGATGCAGTAACAAATGCATTAAAAAGGGGAGAAAAAGTTAGTATTGTAGGTTTTGGCAATTTCAGTGTGAGTGAAAGAAAGGCTACTACAGGTAGAAATCCTAGAACTGGAGAGTCAATTCAAATTCCTGCATCAAAAAGACCAAAATTTTCTGTAGGTAAGGCTCTAAAGGATGCTGTAAACGTATAGTTTTTTTGATATATTTTTTCTTGCGCCGGCTGTTAAATAACATTAACAGCCGGTTTTGTTTGTGGGTGTTTAGCTCAGTTGGTAGAGCATCTCGTTTACACCGAGAGGGTCGGGAGTTCGAGTCTCTCAACACCCACCA